>JAJRRR010000056.1 GCA_024279285.1 Planctomycetota bacterium | reverse complement strand
CGCGTCCTCAGCTACTTGGACTACATGGACCCGGGCGTGGAAGGCACCGGGGCAGCCAACACGATCATTTGGGAAGACGGCAAGCGCAAAGGCTACAACACCGACATTCGGGCCGCCTTGGAAAGCCTGGAAGCCCATATGCGCAACCGCGGCTCCTCGGCCCGTGCCCTCAAGCACAAAACCGCTCTGATCCTCGGCGCCGGAGGGGTGGCCAAGGCGATAGCCTATGCCTTGACGCAGTTGAGGATGAATGTGGTGATTTCGGGCCGGACGCTGCTTCGGGCCGAGGAGCTGGCCAGCCAGTTCGGCTGCGGCGTGGTGGAATGGGAACACCGCCACGAGGTGGACTGGGACCTGTTGGTCAACTGCACTCCGGTGGGCATGCATCCCAAAGTGGACGAAACCCCCTACCGTCGCTCCGCTCTCCGCCCCGGTGCCATCGTCTTTGATACCGTCTATAATCCCGAAAACACCCTCTTGATCAAAGAAGCCAAAGAAACCGAGTGTCATGTGATCACGGGAGTGGAGATGTTCGTGCGTCAGGCGGCCGCTCAGTTCAAGCTCTTTACGGGCCAACAACCCCCCGCAGGATTGATGCTCAAAACCCTCAAACGCGCCACCAGCGCCGTGAAGTACTAACGGTGGGCTGTCTGTCGTGCCACGGTGACTCTCCGCTTCGTTTCCTCGTTGGTAGTCACCTGGACCGCTTCCCCTTGACCGGCTCCCGAGACTCAGGGACGCTGAAACCGGGCACACGGGCACCCAGGCAGCGCTAGTGGAAGTGCGCTGTGGCGTTATGGATGTGATCCATCTGGACAGTTTGGACGATCCTCGTTTGCTTCCTTATCGCAATCTGCGTCGGACCAACTGGACGCGGTGGTCGGGGTGGTTTGTGGCCGAGGGGCGTCGGGTGGTGGAGCGTCTGGTGCGGAGTCCTTTCCCGGTGGAGTCGGTCCTGATCAGTCAGCGGCGTCTGGCGTGGCTGGAAGGCATCGCTGCGCATCTGGACCCTCGGGTGCCGGTGCTCGTGCTCCCGCACTCGCTTGCTCAGCAGTTGGTCGGGTATAACTTTCACACCGGCATTTTGGCCTGTGGGCGAAGACTTCCCCAGCCGTCCTTGGACCACTTGGCCCAAGCTCCTGCTCCCTTCCCCTTGATTCTGGTGGGCACCAAGCTGGAGAACCCGGACAACCTGGGCACTTTGATTCGGGTGGCTTCGGGGTTTGGCTGCCGAGGGATGCTGTTGGGCCAAGGGTCGGCCGATCCGTTTTCCCGGCGAGTGCTTCGGGTGAGCATGGGCCAGAGTTTGTTTTTGCCCCTGCGCATTACCGCATCGCTGATTCAGGAGCTGCAGGAGCTTCGGCGTCGCTGGGGCTATCGGCTCTTGGCTGCCGAGGTGACGCCCCAGGCAGCGCCTTTGGAGCAAGTGCACCGGAAAGGTCCGGTGGCTTTGCTGCTGGGCAACGAGGATCAAGGGGTGCCTCAGCAGTTGCTCCGGCTTTGCGACCAGGTGGCCCAGGTCCCCATGCATGACTTGGCCCCTTCGCTGAATGTGGCCATTGCCGGGGCCATCTTTGTGTATCACCTGACCCGAGCTTAGTTCTCCCTCCAATTCTTCAACGAGGACTCTGCGCCCCGCGGGGAGGGAACGAGGCTTGTTTCCCGTAGGGCAGGAGTCATCATAGGAGCATGCTTGGACCACACTTAGGCACTTGGTTGGCTAGAAGCCCCCGGCTCCTGCCGCGGTTGCTGGTCGTGGCTGCTGCGGTGATGTGGAGCACCAGCGGGCTTTTTGTCAAAAATCCGGCGTTTGACGCCTGGCCTCAGCAGTGGCGAGGAGTGCTGTTTGCGTTTTATAGGGCGGGGTTTGCCGCATTGGTGCTGTTGCCTTTCGTGCCCCGGCGCGTGCAATGGCAACCGGCTCTGCTCCCCATGGCCGCCTGCTTCGTCGGCATGAACATCTGCTATCTGACCGCGATGAGTTGGTCCACGGCGGCCAACGCCATCTGGCTGCAAAGCACGGCGCCGATGTGGGTGGCGGTGTTGAGCTGGGTGATCTGGAAACGACGGCCTGCTCGCCGAGATTGGCCAGCTTTGCTTCTGTGCGGGACGGGGATCGGGCTGATTTTGTTTTGGGAACTGCAAATCCCCGGAAGCTGGAGTGGACGAGGGTCTTGGGGCGTGGCCCTGGGACTGCTCTCCGGGGTGTTGTATGCCGGAGCGGTGATGGGCCTGAGGCATCTTCGGAACCACAGTCCCGTCTTCCTCGTGGCTTGGAACCACCTGATCGCCGCGCTGGTGTTGGCCCCGGTGGTCGTCGGGGTCCAAGGTTGGCCTTCGCTTTCCCAATGGACACTGCTGGCCCTGTTTGGGGTATTTCAGATGGGAGTACCTTATTTGTTGTTTGTTCGGGCCTTGAGAAGCATCAGCAGCCAGGAGGCCACACTGTTGGGGCTGCTGGAGCCGGTGCTGGTGCCGGTTTGGGTCCATCTGGTTCTGCATAACCCGGAGACCCGATGGTGGAGTCTGGCCGGTGGGGGACTAATCCTGCTGGGACTGGTGAGCCGGTATGCTCCCGGGCTGGCGAACCGGACTTCCCCTGCCCCTTCCCCCTGGCAAGCCTGCACTGCCAAGCCCGGTTGCTCCAATCAAAACCGCTGCTCAGGAGAAGAGCCGCCATGAAAAGCCCAGGAAGACCGAAGCGGAGGTGGAGAGTCGGTTGGTTGGGTCTTTGGGCCGTGTGTTCATATCTTTGGGCTCAAGAGGGTTTGGCCCCTCCGCGGCCCCAAGTGGTCCGAGGCTTCGGGGGAGCGGTGGCCAGCGTGTGCCCCTACGCCACTGCCACGGGAGTGCGGATTCTGCGCCAAGGGGGCAATGCCGTGGATGCCGCCGTGGCGATGGCCTTCACCTTGGCGGTGACCTGGCCGGAGGCGGGCAACATTGGCGGAGGGGGGTTCATGCTGGTTTTGCCCGGACCCGCGCAGGCGGTGTGGTGCGTGGACTATCGGGAAACCGCCCCTGCGGCCGCCCGTGTGGACATGTACCCCCTGGGCGAACCTTCCCTGGGGGCCCGATATGTCGGCGTGCCCGGCACCGTGGCCGGCTTACACCTGGCTCATCGTCGTTTCGGCACACTTCCTTGGAAAGTGCTGTTGGAAGATGCCATCCGACTGGCTCAGCAAGGATTCTCCCTCACCGAACCTTTGGCCCGGAGTCTGAACCGCGTTTTGGCCGATCCAGCCAGCCGACCCTTTGAGCAGTTGCGACGGGTGTATGGGCATCCTGAAGGTCGGCCGTGGCGTGCTGGGGACCGGCTCCGCTTGCCGCAGTTGGCTTCTACGCTCCGGCTCCTTGCTTCTCAAGGCCCAAAGGCTTTCTACCAAGGCCCCATTGCCCAACAGATCGTGGAAGAGATGAAACGAAGCGGCGGGCTGATTCGGCTGGAGGACTTGCGGGGGTATCGGGCCAAGTTGCGACCGGCGGTGCAGGGGAGTTTTCGGGGCTGGACCATTTGGGGAGCCCCTTTGCCCAGTTCCGCAGGGGTGTGCCTCGTGCAGACTCTCAATCAGTTGGAACAACTCCCCTTGAGCCGCGATGTAAATGATCCTGGCAACTGGCACCTGGTAGCCGAAGCGTTGCGACGCAGTTTTCTGGATCGGGCTCGCCACTTGGGCGATCCGGACTTCGTCCCCATCCCTCAGCACCTGATCACCAAGTCCTACGCAGCCCAACTGGCCCGAGGAATTGACCCCCAACGAGCATCCCGAAGCGTGGAGCTGGCTCCGGATGTGCCAGTGGTAGAAGCCGAAAAACACACCACGCATTTTTCCGTGGTGGATGCCCAAGGCATGGCCGTGGCCAACACCTACACGCTGGAACAAAGTTATGGCTCTCGGGTGGTGGTGCGTGGAGGGGGTTTTTTGCTCAACAACGAAATGGGCGACTTTAACCGCAAACGGGGCCATACCGACCCTCGGGGCAACATCGGCACCGCTCCCAACTTGCCGGCCCCAGGAAAACGCATGCTCAGCTCCCAGTCTCCTACGATCGTCACCCGTCAAGGCCGAGTCGCTTTGGTGTTGGGAAGCCCCGGGGGGCGAACCATCATCAGCACCGTGGTGTGTGTGCTGGTGAGAGTTTTGCATTTTGAGCAACCCTTACCCCAAGCCGTGGCTGCTCCTCGGCTCCATCATCAGTGGTTGCCTGATGCGGTTTGGGCCGAACGAGGCGGAAAGCGATGGCAGGCGGTGCTTCAGGGACTCAGACGCCGAGGGCATCAGGTTCGGATTCGCTCTGGATGGCAAGGGGATGCCCACTG
>JAJRRR010000055.1 GCA_024279285.1 Planctomycetota bacterium | reverse complement strand
GGAGGTGGATTGCCCCAAGGCAAAAGAAGTAAACACTACCAACACGCCTCCGACTCCCAACCAAGATTTTGCCCAACGCATGGCCGTCGTCCTCTTTCAACAAGGGAGAAAGCTGGCACCAAGAACCGCCAAGCACACGCAGTTTCTTCACTTGAGAGGAGACCTGAACCAGAAGACCGCACAACTTTCCCCATCCGGGCGGAAAAATCGCGTGGCATTGCCTTGGGTTCAGGGTTGCTCTTGGGTGTCGTCGTAGCTTTCTTCCACGATGCGCCGATAGATGGCTTTGGCTTGTTCGTAGGCTTTTTTGGCTGCGGCTCGTTCCTGGGGCCGAATCCCTTGACGCTTGCTCTCCCAGCACACATCCACGGCCTTTAGGCACCACAGGGCACTACGGCGTGAGGCCCGAATGGGCTTGCCGTCCACATGGACAAACACTGGGTTGGTGTGCGAGGAGGGATAGATTCTCAGGGCCACCCAGCAGGATCGTTTGGGCCGATAGTGGAACTGAAGCTCGTGCACTGAGCCGTCGGCTTCGATTTCCTGGCGAGCCACCGCGTAGCCGTTGACGACCAGTTCCACAGGCACGCGTCGGGTGTTGCCCACTCGGGCCCGCTCTATGTGCCAATAGGGTTTCTGGTCCAGGGGGCGACGGCGGATGTCTTCTCGGGGTTGGGGTTCCAGCAGGGCAGCGGCTTTGACCTTGATCGTAAGCTCCTGGCCGGACCGGATGGCCAGCAGGCTAGGCTGGCCGTTGTGTCCCGGCTCGCCCACACCCAGCCCGTTTACCTCAAAATCAAACAAGTGGCTCAGCCCGTCGCTGACATAACTGCGACCGTCCCGAACCCCAAACACCCAGGCATCATAGTCATCCGGCGTTTTGCCCGGGGGGAGCTTCACATACACGCGTCCCAGGCCTACTCGTTGGCCATAAATGCACGGAAAATCCGTCTCTCCGCTGATCCGGCATCGGAACCCACAGTTGAGTGTGTGATACCAAATGTTCAGTTCCCAAGGAGCTACGGTGTCCACGGTGGAGATGAAATCACAGGCTCCCAGGGCCACATCAACGATGTACTCGTTGGCTCCAATGCCATCAAAGGGCGGCATCTCGTAGCTGGGCAAGCGGTTGGAGGGGATGCGCAACCCCCAACCACTGTGGGCAAATCCGACCACTGCCCCTTGCTCTTTGGCCCAACGCAAAATGGGCAAGTCCCAACTGGGCCACTGGTGAATTTCCGTCGTGCCCGGATAGTCGTCCTCTTTCAGTCGCAACAGCACCAAATGGCCGCAATGAGAACTGGGGAATCCGGACACTTCCACATCGTAACGCATCACATATCGGGAAGTGGAAAGCGGGTGAACCGATCCACTGAAGAACTGTTTCTGATAGTACCAACACGGCCCCCAGGAAAGCACACAACCGACATTCAAATCTTCGCCCAAAATGTGGCGCATCATGTGTTCTGGTTCCACACCCTGGGAAGGCACATCATAGTGTTGGCATCCGGCCGCATGGACATGGTGATCGCCGGAGTACCAACCGTAGGCAGCCATGTGGATCCAGCGTTTGAGCTGGAAGCGTTCCACATGAGGGCCTTTTTCGGGCACGCGGATTTTGCGCTCCAGCACCAGGTATTCTGGGCCCCGCGTGTAGGTGACGGTGTATTCCCCAGGAGGAAGCAAGACCGACTCACCGTGATGGCGGTAGATTTGGTCGTGGAAGAAGAAATCAGGGGCCAGCCGTCGTGCCCGGGACGGATAGACCCGGCCCTGACGGTCGCGGAAGACAAACTGACCTGTGGTGGGAGTGCCGTCGTGATCTAGCACCTCCAGCACCACTTCCACTGCCGGTTGGCAAGTGAACAGCACATTCAGCTCGTTGCGAAAGCCCAGGTCCTGGGTCCCTTGGCCCACATCAAACATCAACTTGGCTTCCCGCTTGCCTGCATCGCGGCTGTAGAGACTGAGGATGCGATACTCCACTTCCAGTCCAGAGAGCCGAGGATTGAGAGGCTGGCGGTTGTACACTTCAATGGCCAGCCACTGCCATCGGGGATCAAAGTCCCCCTGGGGCGGACGAGGACGGCCGGTGGAGTGTCGCAGGGGTTTGGCCTGAGGGCTCAAACAACGCAGCGAGGAAGTCACTCCGGCCTGGTTGATCACCTTGACCAAAAACACACTCCAGCCGTGCTGCACGAGCCGTGCCGGAGCCGGCCCCCGCTGCACCTTGACCCGACTTTCAGGGTTGATGTCAATCACTGCCAGGCACAATGGGTCCAGGACCTTCTGGATTTCCACCACTGCCTTGCGTGGGTCCTGGAGAGCCAAAGCCCGTTGGAGGGCCTCTTTGCGCTTCGGCTCCAGAGGCACTCCCAGCATCCGTTCCCTAGCCGTGACCACACGACGCACCTGAGCCGCCAGCGGCTGATATTCCACATCCTCCACCACCGGCACCGATTGAGCCCAGGCACCCACACTCCAAACCAACACCACCACAGGCCACATCGCACGCATGGCAAAAGCTCTTTGGCATAGGCTCACAAGAAGCTTGTTTTCGGCTTCAATCTTGACAGGATCCCCAAGCCGGTGCAAGCAAGAGCCTTCCCAAGAAAACTTTTTCTACCACGCCAACGGTTCTTTCCAGGTTTTCTTGAGCACATGCGCGTTGGCTCTTACGACCATCGGCGTGTAAAGCG
Source organism: Planctomycetota bacterium (assembly GCA_024279285.1). GTDB lineage: Bacteria > Planctomycetota > Planctomycetia > Pirellulales > S012-138 > S012-138. Next base: position 692 of record JAJRRR010000055.1, on the reverse strand, counting down.
TCCACTGCTGGGGGTCCTGGTCGTCTTGGGGCACAGGCACTCCCAGGATCTCCAACACCGGCTCAGAAAGCACCTCTCCGACCAGAGCACACGGCACCTCTTGCATCAGCTCCTCAAACTCTCCAGCCCGATCTTGGGGCACCTCACACAAAAACCGCGAAGGCGATTCACTGAAAAGCAAGATGGTGTTCACATCTGGCACCACCCACCAAGGCTGCCAAGGCTGCTCCTGGGGCAGACACTTGCGCCACAGCTCCAGATCCTCCTGAGCGTGGGGGGGGATGGGGATTTGGGCAGGGACTTGGGCCAGGTGGACTCGGGCCCCCAGTCCTGATGCCAGGACCATTTCGGCCACCGCCACGGCCAGACCGCCTTCGCTCAGGTCGTGGCAAGCCAAGACCAGTCCTCGCCGAATGGCTTGATGCAACTGCCGAAAAGTTCGCCAAGCGGTGGTCAGGTCCACCTGGGGCACACGCCCCCCCTGAAGCCCTAAGCTGCGCACCCATTGGCTCCCGCCCAGTTCGTCCCGAGTCGTGCCCAACAAGTACAAAAAACTCCCTGCTCGCTTCAGGTCCATCGTGGTGGCCCAACGCACATCGTCCATCTGGCCCAAGGCACTGATGAGCAGCGTGGGCGGGATGAGGATCAGCCGGGTTTGTCCATTCGGGTCGGTGTATTGGAACTGGTTGTTG
>JAJRRR010000054.1 GCA_024279285.1 Planctomycetota bacterium | reverse complement strand
CCAAGGAGCTGCGGCGGTTGATGCGCGAGGGTCCTCGGGCTCTGATGCACCGAGGGCTGGCCACCCAACGCGACATTGAGTTCACCGAAGCCCAGGGCTGCCTCCAAGGAGCCCGACCCGAGCTGGTCAGCGATCGGGCTCTGGCCCGAGGAAGCGACCAGTGCGGCACCCTCGGCTCCGGCAACCACTTCCTGGAAGTCCAAGTCGTGGACGAAATCTTTGACGCCAAGGCTGCTCAAGCCATGGGCTTGCGCCAGGGGATGGTGTGTGTGATGATCCACTCCGGCTCGCGAGGGCTAGGCTATCAGGTGTGCGACGACGCCTTGCGCCGCCTGCGCGGAGTGCCGGAAAAGTACGGCATCCGACTGCCCGATCGCCAACTGGCTTGTGCTCCTATCAACAGCCCCGAAGGTCAGGAATACCTGGGAGCCATGTGCGCTGCGGCCAACTTCGCCTGGTGCAACCGCCAACTGCTCATGTGGCAAGCCCGGGAAACTTTCCAAGAAGTGTTGGGCTCCTCGTGGGAATCCTTGGGCATGCAGTTGGTTTACGATGTGGCCCATAACATCGCCAAACTGGAAACCCACATCGTTGACGGCAAGCCTCGTCGGGTGTGGGTTCATCGCAAGGGAGCCACTCGGGCTTTCCCGCCAGGGCATCCCGAGGTGCCGGCTCCTTACAAACACATTGGCCAGCCGGTGATTATTCCTGGAGACATGGGCCGAGCCAGTTGGGTGCTAGTCGGTCAGCCTGGCAGCATGGAGCAGACCTTTGGCACCACTTGCCACGGGGCTGGCCGGGTCATGAGCCGCACCAAAGCGGTGCGTAGTGCCCAAGGCCGCCGCATTGATCAAGAGCTACTCCAACGCGGCATCGTGGCCCGAGCCCGAAGCTGGCGAGGATTGGCCGAAGAACAGCCCGACGCCTACAAAGATGTGGACTTGGTGGTGGAAGTGGTCCACCAGGCCGGACTGGCCAAAAAAGTGGCCCGACTCCGGCCCGTGGGCGTGATCAAGGGCTAGAGGAAAAAGCTTGCACACTCCCTAGCCCCCGGGGACCTGGGAGATCCCTTCCAGCAGAAGCAGAAGGCGTTTGATGGTTATCCCCTGGGGGCTGCTGTAGCCGACCAGTTGTCCTTGGGCTCCTAGAACCCGATGGCACGGCACGACCACCGGCCAGGGGTTCCAGCGCATCACGGCTCCCACAGCCCGAGCCGCCCCAGGGTTGCCCACCTGTTGGGCCAACTGGCCGTAGGTAAGCGTTTGCCCGTGGGGAATGCGGCGGCAAGCCTCTATCACCCGACGCCGAAACGGAGTCCATCGATTGCACATAAGCTTGATCGGAACAAATCGCACCGGTTTTCCCTGCAAGTATTTGCTTAGTTGGTCGTGCAACTGAGGATGCCAGTTGCAATAGCCCAGCAGACGCCACCCCTGTTGTTCCCAAGGGCGCCTTTTCTTCAAGTGTTGAGGGGTGCCTACCCAAGTGCGCAACAACTCCCCCTGACGGCCCAGCGTGACGATCATCAGCCGGGGCGTACTTACCGAAAAGTACCAACCCTCCGTGCCACCAAGGCTCATAAAACCAAGGGGTGAAAAGGGCAGGTCGGCAAAGGCCACACCGAGGATTTTACTGCCCAAGCGCCGGAGAAAAAGAAAAACTGGCAACTCCTGCGCCGAGGAGGGCAGGAGTGGGCCAGGCTTCGCTTGTCGGTCCAAAAAGAGGCAAGTAGGATGGACGCTGCCGTGTCGGTGTTTGGTTGCTGAAAGCTCTTTCCTTCCAAAAAGAGCTGTCCTTGGCCAAGCTGAGGTTGGGACCTAGCAGGCCCGAGGCGGTTTGTTTCGTCCAGCCCTCCAACGCCTTCCGGAAAACCATGCCCCAAAAGGATCGCGTGCCGTTGTCTTTCCAGTTGGATGATCTATTCAAGGTGTGGGGAAAACTAGCCCAAAGGGGCATGCACTCTTGCAAGGGGAGTTGGTGGAAAAACCAGGCATGGGCGGGAGCGGCAGCCGTGGTGCTTTTGGCCCTGGCAGGGGCTGACCTTGCTCAAGCCCAAGAGGACGACGAGGAAGCCCAATTTGTACTTCCCCACTGGGGGCTAGTGGCCCGATATGAAGCTCTTGACGGCTCGGCTCAGTTTCTCCGCCGCGAAGAGCAGCCAGCCTTGTTGCTCAGCAGGCAAGAGAGCCCCGACCCGCGCCTGGCTCCGGGAGCCTGGCAAGTGCAGTGGGAGGGGGTGCTTCGGGTCATTCGGCCGGGGGAGTATCGGTTTCGGATTCACGGTCAAGGCACGCTTTCCTGGCACTTGGACGGCCGCCCTTTGGAGCTTCGTCGCCGCTCCCAAGCTTCTCACTGGACCGCTGGGCCGGTGAAGTTGGGCTTTGGGGAGCATCGGGTACGGATCACTTTTCGTCCGCCGCCGGGAGAGCCGGTGCGGTTGAAGTTTTTTTGGCGATGCGAGCATTTTGATTGGGAACCGATTCCGCTTCGGGCTTGGGGCCACCGCACGCCCCAGCACAACGAAGAATTGCCAAAGCTGGCTCCCTTTGCTCAGGGGCGCTTCTTGGTGGAGGAGCACAGTTGTCGGGCGTGTCATTTGGCGCACGGGTCCCCCTGGGCCCAAAGGCTCGATGTGCGCCCAGGCCCCCCTCTGGACGGCTCTCTTGGCCCAAGACCGGTGCAGTGGTTGGCTTGGTTCCTGGAAGACCCCAGCCGATGGCGGCCCACGGCCGTGATGCCCAAACTGTTTGGCCACTCTCCCCAGGAGCAAGCCGCTCGTAGGGCGGTGGCTTATTACCTGGCCCAAGTTTCCCAGCAAAAAATCCCCTGGGCCCAACCAGAGCCCGCCCAGGCCGACTCCTTGGCCCTGCAAGGCCGCCGCCTGTACCGGCAAAGAGGGTGCATGGTTTGCCACGAACCGCTTGTTTATCAACAGGAACAACAGCCTGCCTGGGCACCGCTTCGGCACTTGCAGCTCAAGTGGCGTTATGCCCCTTTGGTGGAGTTTCTGGTGCGTCCGGAGCGATTTGATCCCTCGGGGCGCATGCCCTCGTTGGGCCTTTCCTTGGGCGAAGCCCAGCGAATCGCCGCTTATCTGTTGCAAAAGGACCGCTCTGCCCGGCTCTCCCTGCCGGAAGTGCCTCGGCCTTCGGCCAGAATGTTGCTCCGGTGGCTTCCTGCCGATGACCAGGTTCGAAAGCGATTCTTGGAGCTTGCTCCCCAAGAGCAATTGGGGGTGGCTGCGGTGTGGATTATGCACCACAAGGGCTGTGCCAATTGTCATCGGGTTGCTGTGCCGGCGGCCTCTGGTGTGCCGCTTCCGCCTCGGGAGGGGCGAGGGTGGTTGCGTTCTTCTCCAGCCCGAGCTTCACTTGCCCAGGTGGCTCAAAGTGCCCAAGGGGGGTGTCTTTCTCGGCCCGGGCCCCAGTGGAACGGCCAGCATCCGGTCTTTCCCACTTTGGATCCCAAACCGGTGCGGCAGTTTTTAGAGCAGGTGCATCGCTCCCCAGGCACGGTTGCCCCCGCTCAGGAAGTGGCCCTGCTGGTGAAGCGTTTCCGCTGCTTGAGCTGTCATGCCCGGGGGCGGCGAGGGGGCTTGGCTCAAAATGTGTTGGAGGAACTCCTCAAAACCCAAACCGAGCCCAACGCCGAACAGGTCAGCCCTCCGCCCCTGGAAGGAGTG
>JAJRRR010000053.1 GCA_024279285.1 Planctomycetota bacterium | reverse complement strand
GCCACCGACCGGCAGACCAAAGCGGACCACATTCTGGAGCTGGAACACGGTAAACCTTTGATTTTCGGCAAGAATCGGGACAAAGGCATCCGGCTCAACGGCATGGAACCGGAGGTGGTGGAGTTGGGCAAGGGCTACACGCCCGATGATCTGGTCTTCCACGACGAGAAAGCCGAGGAGCCCACGCTGGCCTATTTGCTCAGCCGGATGCGTTATCCGGAGTTTCCCGAGCCGATCGGGGTGTTTCGGGATGTGGAACGGCCCATCTACAACGATCGGGTGCTAGAACAACTCAAACTGGCCCGAGAAAAACGCGGCCCTGGCGATCTGGAAGCCCTGTTCAACTCTGGCGATGTGTGGGAAGTGCAATGAAGTGCCCCCATTGCGACCATGAAAACATTCCCGGGGCTGATGTGTGTGAGGAGTGCCATCAGCCCTTGGACCACCTCAGCGATCCGGAGCCCGCTTCGGTGATTGAACAGCGGCTGTTGTCCGATCCGGTTCGCACTCTCCAGCCCAAAAAGCCCATCACCGTCACCCCCGACACCCCAGTACGCCAAGCCGTGCAAATGATGGTTCGCCAACGGTTGGGTTGTGTGCCGGTGGTGGAGGGAGATCGTCTGGTGGGTATCTTCAGCGAGCGAGATGTGCTGCTTCGGATCGGCCCGGAGATGGTCACTCAGGGGGATCGGCCCGTGCGGGACTTCATGACCCCTGATCCCGAAACCCTCTACATGGACAACACCATCGTTTATGCCCTGCACAAGATGGATGTGGGCGGTTATCGCCACCTGCCCATCCTGGACAAACAAACCAAAAAGGTGGCCGGAATCATCTCGGTGCGCGACATCCTCAACTACTTGACGGCAAATCTCTAGCGGGCCAGAAACCCCTCCTGGGGGAAGGGTTGAGCCTCTTACGGCACGCTCCTTCCAAGTGAGAGGCTTGTGCTCCCGCTCTCATGCAGAGGCTTCTTTGGTCGCTTTGGCAGGGGACCGGGGGGGCACAGGGCAGGCGTTGCCCCTGAAGCGAAAAACCCGTAGGATGCTTCCACCCCCCGGGTGTTTGGCTACGGTGGCCAAGTGCCGAAAGGGATGTGAATGAACGAGGCGAGGTTTCCGGGCCACTTTGTGCATCGGTTTGATGCGGCTTTGGCCTTAGCTCGGGCCGAAGCCGCGGACGCTCTCTTAGTGTTCCTGGAAACCGCCGAACCCATCGATCCGGCCCGAATGCTCCAACACGCCCGAGGGCAGCCCCTGATCCTTGTAGCCCCCGACAGCAAAGTTTACGAAAAAGCCCAAAAAGCCGGAGCCGCCGTGGTCAAACTGGACCATGTGGTAGAAGGCGTTTACGAGCGTGTTTCCCGGGCTCTGCTGGAAGCCGTGGCCGAAGGACTGCTCCAGCCAGGAGCTAAAGTGGTGACTCTGTATAGCGGTTTTGAGATGGGTCTGGTGGATACTATCAGCGTGGTGCTGATGCGGGAACACCTGGCCCGATTTACCGTTCGGGAACTCCGCAAGCTGGAAACCAGCGTGCCGCTGGACACCCTCCAAGCAGTGGTTTCCCTGGCCGTGGAAATCGCCCGAGAGGGACGCGAAGGCCACCCGGTAGGAACGCTGTTTGTGGTGGGGGATCATCGCCGCGTGCTCCAATACACCCGACCAGCCGGTTTTGACCCTGTCCGCGGATACGGAAAAAAGGAACGCAATCTCAAATCCGGCAAAGTACGCGAAGCGATCAAAGAGATTGCCATGTTGGACGGGGCGTTCATCGTGGCCTCCGACGGCACGGTGATGGCCTCCTGCCGAATGATCACAGCTCCCACGGCCGATCTGACGCTTTCCAAAGGGCTGGGAGCCCGACATTGGGCCGCTGCTGCCATCACCCGAGTGACCAAGGCTATTGCTGTGGCCGTCAGCGAATCCGGCGGCACCGTCCGCATTTTCCAAAACGGAGAGGTGGTGCTGCGCATTGAGCCGCACAAACGCCCGGTGGTGTGGCGGCAGTTCGAATACGAAGCCCCCGAGCCGGAGAAGACCTAAGGGCCTTCTTTCCAGGTGACCAGAACAATTCCGCAGGCCACGGCCACGGTGCCCCAAACCAGCCAAGTGGTCAGCTCGTCCCCTCGCAACGCCCAACCAAAAAGCACGCCAAACAGTGGTTGGGCAAATCCGAACACCGAAAGATGGCTGGCCCGATGCCGCTGCAAAAGAGCGCTCCAGAGAGCAAAGCACACCCCGGAGATCACCACCCCGGCATAAAGCAACCCCCACAAAGCAGGCCAGGTCAACCGAAGGGTTTGCCAAGGCTCCAGGGCTGCCGAACTTGCCGTCAACAGCACTGCCGCCAGCAAATTGCTCCACACCACCAGCCGCACCGGATGCACATAGCACAGGACCACTTTGTTATAAACAATTTTGACCGTAAGCAGCCATGCACTAAGCAGCACTAAGGCATCCCCCCACCAGGAAACCGGATCGCGTTGCTGGCCCTCTTGTGCAGCCGCCGCAGGTCCCATTACCAACACCACTCCCAATGCGGCCAGTGCCACTCCCAAAAGCTTGCGAGCCGAGAGGCGATCGGCAGGCAGAACCACATGCGCCAACAGGGGAACCCACATGGGATTTGTTCCAATGAGCACCGAGGTGTGGCTGCTGGAGGTGTGGTGCATTCCGGCATGGAACAGGGCAATCTGGAGCCACACGATCGAGCCGGTCCAGGCGATGGGAAGCAGTTCTTTGCGCGAGGGCCACAGGGGCACTCCCCCGGCCAGGAACCACAGCACCAGAAACGCTCCGCCCAGGTAAAATCGCAAAGCCCCGGTCAATAGCGGCGGTAGCACATCCTGGGCAAAACTGGACCCTACGGCCACGCCTCCCCACAGGGCCGAACAGCCCAAGGCCAACAATGCCGAACCCAGGCCCAAGGGCTGAAGGTGTTCTGCCGAGGAAGCGGAAGCCGGAGCGGTCATGGTTGCACATCAGGGTCCACGGATCGGGAGGCGTCCATTCCCAAGGCCAGCACGGCAGCCAGCACAAAAGCGGTTGCACACATCATAAACCCCCCTTCCCAATGCAGGCCAGGGCCCGAGAAGCTCAGCCCTGGCAGCCCCTGCTGGAGCACATAGGCGAAGGCCACCGGCAGCACGGCTGCTCCCAAATTGCCCCACATATTCCCCCAGCCCAACACCGAGCCTACATATCGCCCCCCGATGTCCTGATTGAACGACCAGATGGAAGCTGTGCCCAAGTCGGTGCAGACGGCCACTGTGGCCAGCAAGAGCACAGCGGTCCAGGGGCCGGGATGGAGGAGCATTCCTCCGTAGGCTGCTGCAGCAGCCAGGCGAGCCGCAGCCACGCCCAAGCTGCGCCCCCAACGCAGCCCGAAGCGTCGAGTCAGCCAGTCCGTAAGTGGGCCGCCCAGGATCATCCCTCCCCAACCGGCAGCCAGCGGCACGGCGGCCATCCACCCCCGCTGCTGGGGCGGCAAACGGTGCACCTGCTCCAAATAGCGCGGAAGCCAAGTCACCAAGAACACCCAACCCACATTGGTAAAAAACTGCACCCCACACGAACACCATAACCCTCCATGAGTGAGCATCCGGCGCCACGGCAAGGCGCGTGCAACCTGGGCAGGGATAGCTGAAGGGGGCTTGCCGGCCAGAATCAACTGACGCTCAGCCTGATTGCAACGAGGGTCCTGATGGGGATGGTCTCTCAGCAGCCACCATAACACTACTGCTGCCACCATTCCCACGGCTCCAAAGGTGAACATGGCCGGACGCCACCCTTGCACATAGAGCTTGCGCACATGCTCCGGATAAGCCTGCTCCAGCACCAGTCGGTTGAGCCGCTGCCATTGGGCCGCAGAGAGCGAGTTGGGACTACGCTTGGCCTGGTCCAAAAGCCCTCTGGCCCAACGGTCCAGCTTCAACTCCGGCAAGTGGCCGACAGCTGCCAGGGCCCAACCCGGCCGTTGCAAGTGATGGTTGAGCAGTTGGGCCACGAGGTTCCGCTGGTGGTCCTCCGAGCTTTCCTGAGCTTGGGCCAGCAGGTGCCACTGCTGGTTGGAGAACCCTTGCACCAGCCAAAGGGAAAACCGGTGTTTGGAGTCCGAGGAGGAGTTGGTTCGCAGGGCTAGCCATTTTTGGACGAGCTTTTGGGGATGCTTTATCTGCTGGGGGGTGAGCCAAGAGGGATGTTCCACCGGCACAAAGGTCACGATCAAATAGGCCGTCAGCACCGGGGCCAGAAACCCGCCCACTCGGCCTCCTAGGGCCACCGTGCTGCTGGCTTTCCCACGGTGGGCAACGGGAATCCATCGGCTCACCAGCCAGGCACAGGTGGGATAGGCTCCAGCCTGGGTCGCACCAAAGGCCAACCGCACGGCAATCAATGCAGCAAAAGAGCCCACCAGTCCGGTGGCCCCGGTCAACAGCGACCACAGGAACAAATACAGCGTCAACATCCGCCGGGCCCCGAACCGATCCGTCAACCAGCCCGAGGGCACCTGACACAACGCATAGCTCCAAAAAAACGCACTGAGCATCCAGCCGACTTGGGTGTTACTCAGCCCTAGCTCTTCCCGAATGTAAGTCTCCGCAAACGCAATACAGAACCGGTCCAGATACAGCAGCACTGCCGCGGCCGTGGCGGCAGCCAGGATGAGAAATCGCACTCGGGTAGGTTTCGGCATAGCTCCCAGGAAAGAACTTTTCGGAGACAAAAAAATCCCCGACGCCTAGTCGGGGATTGTAGCAAATCATAGCAAGACCTGACTCTTATTGGCCCAACACCGAGTTCCGCACTCGGGCTCCCACCGTGCCGGGTCCGCTGGCCGTGCAGCTTCGGCCTTTGGAAGTCATCAGGTGGGCATAAGTGATGTAATCAATGGATTCGTCCAAAGCGTCAACATGGGCGTCGCAATAAGCCACATTGACCGACCCAGGGTGACGGCTGGAAGGCCGGGCATAGCGCAGAGCATTCATCAAATCGCTCGTACTGGCCGAGGCTTCGTTGACTACATTGTTGTAAGGCTCTATCCCATCTTCCCGGTTCCGATTGATGAAGAAGGTGACCGAACTCAGGTTGGCGGGATCTACATCCCACCACACGCAGCCGACCAAGGCTTCAGCCCCATTGACCCAAAGCCCGGTTTGAATGTTTTCGGTCAACATGATTGTGGTGCTTTGCCCGTCATAGATGCGATCCAGGGAGATGGAGAGAGTGCCGTAAGCATTCCACAGAAACACGCCATCGGCAGGGTTTTGGGGCGGAGGCGTGGAAGGCAAGCCGGTAATGTCGTCCGGAGTGCCGGTGTTGTAGGCGAACGCGGTGTGGGCTCCCTCAAAAACCGGATCGCTGGGGCAGTTGAGCACTTCCAGGTAAAGCAGTTTGCCTTGGGTCAAATAGGCGCTGTAAGGGCTGCTGTAGAAAGCCGGACTGGGAATAGATCCGGGAAAGCTTCGCAGCCGATCGTCCAGATCCCGACGATCCAAGTGCGGCAAAAGCAGTGCCATCATGGGTCTCCAAACGGGATTGCCGCTGGAATCTACCCCGATTTTTTCCACATAACCCGGCAGACGCTTCTTGGTGTTTTCGTAGTTAATGATGGCCAAAGCCACCTGACGCATGTTGTTTTTGCAAACTGTGTTGCGACCTCGCTCCCGCGCCGATTGCACCGCCGGAATCAAAAGACCCATCAACATCCCGATGATGGCAATTACCACCAACAACTCCACCAGCGTAAAACCTCGTCTGAGCTTCATAAGATCCACTCCTGTAGAAACCAGCTTGTCCCCTCTGAGGACATGAACAGCCTGATGTGGCTGCCGGCCCAGTACCAGTATCCCAAAGCCACCAGCGGAAGTCCAGTCTTTTCCAGCAATTTTTGGACTTCTCCCTAGGCAAAAAGCTCCACCAGGGGGCGTCCGTGACTGATGCGGTGGGTGCGACCCTGGGGATCGCGTACCAGGGTTTCCGGAGGAAGCCCAAAGGCATAGAAGATGGTGGCAATGAGGTCTTCGGGCCGGACAGGCCGATCCACGACCCAAGCGGCATGACGGTCCGTAGCCCCGTAGACCACCCCGCCCCGAATGCCTCCTCCGGCCAGCACGACCGATTGGGCAGGCCCCCAGTGGTCACGACCGGCCTTCTTGTTGATCTTGGGCGTGCGTCCAAACTCACCCAACATCACCACCAGGGTCTCTTCCAACAGTCCCCGCTGGTGCAAATCTTCCAAAAGCGCCGAATATGCCCGATCCAGACTGGGGAAACAGTACGGCTGCACCAGCATCTTGAATCCGCTGATCCGTCCCAAGCTGGGCGTTCCCCCATGGGTGTCCCAAACATTGGCCACATTCCCATCCGGGCACACATAGTACCACACCACCGTGACCAGCCGCACGCCGCGTTCAATGAGTCGTCGGGCCAGCAGGAATGCTTCGCCGTATTGGTTCTTTCCATAAAGCTGGTGGATGGCCTCTGGTTCCTTTTCCAGCTTGAAGGCGTCCCGAGCTTGCGGGGAGCTCAGGATGGCCAACGCTTGCTGGCGAAAGCGATCCATGGTGGAATCCGGATAGGAGCGTCGATGAAGCTGGTGATCCAACTGCTCCAGCATGCGCAGTAGTCCTACTCGGGCCTGAAGCCGTCCCACATCCACCCCAGGCACCAGTTCCAGCCGATGGGGAGCCAGTTCCTTCGTCTCTGCCGGCGGTTTGAACTCCAAGGGATCATACGCCGCTCCCAAGAACCCCGCATAAGTGCCGGCATACACCACCCCATCGTGCCCGATCGGGTTGGGCACCGTCACCGCAGAGGGCATCACACTGGGAGGACTGAAGTAAGAGATTACCGAAGCCACATTGGGCACATCGCTTCGGGAGCGTTGGTTTCGGGGAAAGGTTTTCCGAGGATCGTAGCTGCCCGTGAGCGTGTAATACACACTCACCGCGTGCGCGTTGTTGGAATGAGTGAACGAGCGAATGATGGCCATTTTGTCCGTGTGTTTGGCCATCCGAGGAAGGTGTTCGCAGATGTGGATGCCAGGCACAGCGGTGGAAATGGGCTTGAAGATGCTGCGGATTTCAGCCGGAGCTTGGGGCTTCATGTCCCAAGTGTCCAACTGCGGCGGTCCACCCCAAAGGTAAATCAAAATGCAGTTTTTCGCCTTGGGCCGAAGTGGGGGAGTGCCCCGAGTCGCCTGAGCCTCTTGAGTGCGCAACAACCACGGCAAGCTCATCCCCCCCAACGCCACTTGACCCAACCGCAACAACGCATCCCGACGATGCAACATGGTTGCTGCCTTTCCCCCTCTAACCTTGTTTTCTTGCTGAACCGTTCTTGAATGTCCTGAATATACGAAACTTGTTAGAATGCATCAACAAAAACTGATGAAACCTGAAGACCCTGTTGCCCTCGCAGGGGCTATTTGTACAACTGGTCCGACGGCAAATCACAAAGCAGAAAAAGCCGTATCCGGTCCGGGGTTGGTCGGTGCAATTGGTGCCGGGATTGCAATTGTTGTGCTAGAGTGAGGAGGGCACCTACTTTACTTCAGGAAAAAAGGCTTGCTCAGAGCATAATCCGCCTTTTTCAAACAAAGCTCTCAAACAGATTTGGGACCAGGTTTCAAACTCGTGGGCTTCTTGGAGGAGTTGTTCGGTGGGGGCGAAGCCGGCTTGAAGCATGTCTTTTTCCCGAGGGCGGACGGCCTGGGGATGAGGCACTTCTGCCAGGCCCACCACCCCCAGGTGCACCCGGCCCACGGGAGTCTCGTCATCGTTGATCAACCCCACGGTGCGCACTTGATAAGGAAAGCCGACTTCCACTTCCTCCTCAATTTCCCGACGCTGACCGGCTTCGAACCAATTGTCTTGCCCTTGGGTGTCCACCGGGTTGATGTGTCCTCCCACGCCCACGCTTCGCAGGGCATGAAGCCGCCGCTCACCTTGCCCGCTGCCTCGGCGATAGTGAAACACCCAGGGCCTTCCCTGCTCATCACGCCAACAGAACAGGACATAGGGGATGAGTTGCTTGAAGTTGGGATCTTGTTCCACTTGGCCTCGGGGACGAAAGCTCAAGTGCTCCGGGGCCAAGAGCGTGGGAACATAGTGCTCCACCTGAGCGCAAAACCCCTGGAAAGTGCCCAATTGTTCCAGCACTTTCCGGGGCACCACGAGCACCTGTTCCTGGTTGCTCATGGGGGGACCTTTCTTATTTGGGGGAAAGTTTGGCCCCAGTGTAAGGGTTCTGCCGCTGCGGGAAAACTCCCCGCGGAACTTCTTCGCCCCGGGGCTGGGCGGAGGGTTTTTCCCTTGGCCCGGTAGCGATCCGACCGATAAGCTTCAAGTAGGGGGAAGAAGCCGCCCTTGACCGACGCACCGGTTCCAAGAGGCTGGCAGGGTGTGGGCTTGGGAAGTTCGTCTCTGCCGTAGAGTTTGCTCATGTCCGAGTTGAGTTGGGAAGCTGTCGGCCACCCCGTGCTGGTCGTGGTGGTGGTGGCTGGGTTGTTAGCTCTGCTGGCACTTCGGCCCAGCCGAATGGAGTGCACTCGGGGACGACGGCTGGTGTTGGCGTTGCTTCGGGCGGGTGTGATCGGGGTGGTGGTGATCCTGCTGCTGCGGCCTGCGGTGGTCTATCGCTCCCGACAAACCCAAACCGCCACCGTGCTGGTATGCGTGGACATGTCGCGTAGCATGCTCGTGGCCGACCAGGGGAATCAAAGCCGCTGGGAGCAGTTGCAACAGGTGTTGCGGCAACATCAGGGGACTTTGGCCTCCCTGGCCCGATCGCTCCAGTTGCACTTCTACGGCGTGGGCGAAAAACTGGTCCCTTTGGAGTTCCACCAGGGGCAGGTGCAATTGCCCGCCGAGCCGCAGCATGAACAAAGTGCCTTGGGCCATGATCTCAACGAGGCTCTGCGGCACCACACCGGGGAGGCTTTGGCGGCGGTGGTGTTGCTCACTGATGGTCGGTCCCGATCCACTCCCGACCGCAACTTGCCCATGACCACCGTTGCTCGCCGCCTAGCCCAACAGCAAGTCCCCTTGTTGGCCTTGGCTTTTGGTACAAGTCAGGCAGGCGATCAACTGCGCGATGTCCGAGTGGAGCGGCTGCTGGCCCCACAGCGCGTGTATGTCAAAAACGAACTGGTGGTAGATGTTCAACTGCGAGCCGTGGGCATGGCGGGCAAGGAGTTGCCCGTGCGGCTGCTGTTTGAATCTTCGCCCGGCAAGATGGAAGTGGTGGACTCACTCACCCTTCGCCCCCAGCAGGCCCAGGAAGTGCTTCGCGTGCAGTTGCACCATGTTCCTCAACAGCCTGGCACTTTCAAACTCACGGTGCAAGTGGAGCCTCAGCCCGGTGAGCTTGTAACGGTCAACAACGAACAAAGCACCTTTGTTCAGGTAAGCAAGGGGGGAATACGAGTACTGTATCTGGAAGGCCGCTATCGTCCGGAGCAGAAGTTCGTGCGTCGGGCATTGGCCCCCTCCCCGCATGTGCATTTGGAAGTGGTGCACATTCCCACGCTGCGCCCCCAACAACGCCCCGATTGGGTTTCTCAGCTTTTCTCGGAAGCTTTTGAGCCGAACAAATACGATGTGTACATTCTGGGCGACTTGGATTCCACGGTGTTTCGCACTCGGGAGCTTCAGCAGTTGCGGGAGGCGGTGGGTCAGGGGGCCGGGTTTTTGATGATCGGTGGAGTGCAGAGCTTTGGACCTGGGGGATATGCCACCGGGCCGCTGGGCGATGTGTTGCCGGTGGAGATGTCCCCCTTGGAGCGTCAACCCCCCGGCGAACCGGTTCGGGAAGATGTCCACCTGCAAGGGCCGATTCAAGTGTTGCCCACCGCTCAGGCTGCTGGAAGTTTTGTCATGCTGACTGCCCCTGCGGAGAAGAACCGGCAGATGTGGCAGGCTTTACCTCGATTGCCTGGGGCGAATCGTTTCCGAGGAGTTCGCACCGGCACCGTGCTGTTGGAAACGCCTCAAGGAGAGCCTCTTTTGGTGGTGAGCAACTTTGGATTGGGTCGGGTGGCTGCGCTGGCCTTGGACAGCACTTGGCGTTGGGTCCTGGGCGGATACCAGGAAGTGCATGCCCGTTTCTGGCGTCAGATGATCTTGTGGCTTGCCCGACGCGAGGAGGAAAGCTCTCCAGGCGTGTGGGTCCGTGTGGAGCCGCGTCGGGTAGGAGTAGGGGAGACGGTCCAGGTGATCGCCGTTGCCCGCGACCAGCACGGGGAGCCTGTCTCTGAGGCGCAGTGGCAAGCCCAACTCTTGCCCCCTCAAGGCGATCCCCAGGCCATCCAACTTGTCCGCCAAGGCGAAAGGATGCAGACCCCATTGGGACCCTTACGCCAAGGGGGCGAGTATCGCGTGCAGGTGCAAGCGGTTCACCAGGGCAAGCCCTTGGGTCAGGCCACCGCCAGGTTTCTGGTCTATCGGCGTGATCTGGAGTTGGAGAATCCAGCGGCTGACCTGCCGGCCATGCACCGTTGGGCAAGTCTGACCCCGGGTGGAAAAGCCTTTCCGGCCCAGCAAGCAGCAGAGTTGTTCCGTCTGCTGGAACAACTGCCCAACCAATTGGCCATAGAAGTGACCACCCGCGTGGAACTGTGGAACCATCCGGCAGTGGCTGTGCTGTTTGTGCTGCTTTTGAGCCTGGAGTGGTTCCTTCGTCGGCGTTGGGGAATGGTGTAAACTTTCTGGTTGATTGATGAGGAAACTTTTTTGAGGAGAGCTAAATAATTCAATCGCCTGGCTCTGAAGAGTCATCTGAAAAATCGTTGAGCCCCCTTTGGTGAACCGATATACTAATAACCAGTCCCGCCTTTTGTTTTGCCCGCCTCATTTGTTCCTGCCTAAGAGGAAAGCCATGCGAAGGGGAAAAAGGCTCTGGTGTTGGGTGGTGGCATGGAGCATTCTAGGGGCAGGGAGCAGTTGGGTTGCTGCAGAGCCGAAAGTGGATTATGCGCGGCACATCAAGCCCATCCTGGTGCGCCACTGCTACAAGTGCCACAGCGACAAGCAGCGCCAAGGGGGACTGCGACTAGATGGAGCCCGATGGGCGTTTCAGGAAGCCGACTCGGGCTTGGTGCCCATCGTGCCGGGCAAGCCGGAGGAGAGTGAGCTTTTGCGTCGGATCAGTTCCTCGGATCCGTTGGAGCGGATGCCTCAAGATGGTCCCCCGCTTTCGGCTCAGGAAATCCGACTGCTTCGCACCTGGATTGCCCAAGGAGCCCCCTGGCCTGTGCCCGAGCCGCCTGTATGGCACTGGGCCTTTGAGCCTCCCCGGCGACCTCCGGTGCCTCGGGTCCAAGGGGCTTTTAACCCGGTGGATGCTTTCATCATTGCCCGGCTTCGCCAGCAAGGATTGCAGCTTTCTCCGATAGCAGCTCCTGAAATCATCTTGCGGCGGCTGACATTGGCCCTAACCGGTCTTCCGCCCACGCTGGAGGAGCTGGACCGCTTTGAAGAACAGTTCGCACGCAATCCCCAGTTGGCGGTTCTTCAAACGGTGGATCGGCTGTTGGCCTCTCCGGCTTTTGGGGAGCATTGGGCCCGATGGTGGCTGGATGCCGCCCGATATGCCGACTCGCACGGATTTCAGCGAGATGATCTTCGGGACTTGTGGCCTTATCGGGATTGGGTGATTCGGGCCCTGAATGCCAACATGCCTTTTGATCAGTTTACCGTGGCCCAACTGGCCGGCGACTTGCTGGTCAACAAGCCTTGGGGAGCCAAGCTCACAGAAGAAGAAGCCGATCTGTGGGTGGCCACCGGATTTCACCGGTGCACCCCGGCCAACTGCGAAGCCGGAACCGATCCCGAGCAAGAACGCATCCGGCAGATCGTGGATCGGGTCAACACCACGGCCACGGTGTGGCTGGGTCTGACGATGCAATGTGCCCAATGCCACGATCACAAGTATGATCCTTTCACCATGAAAGACTACTATCAGTTGTTTGCCTACTTCAACAACACGCCCCGCGAGACGGAGTTTGAGCGTCCTGGTGGGACTACGGTGGTGTTCCGAGGGCCCTATTTGGACTTAAGTCATGTGGAAAAATACGCTTCGCTGGCCGATCCACCGCTGGAGAAAAAGCCCAAGGGGGAGGTGCCCATTCGCCACCAGGCCCGATCGCTCGTGATGCGAGAACTGCCCCAGGGACGCAAGACCCACATTTTGATCCGCGGGCAGCCGGACAATCCCGGCCCCGAGGTTTCCCCAGGAACTCCTGAACGGCTCCCCAAGGTCCCTGGCCCACCCAACCGGTTGGGATTGGCCCGATGGATCGTCCATCCCAGCAATCCGCTCACCGCCCGGGTGATTGTGAATCGGCTTTGGGCGGAGTTGTTTGGGCGAGGGATTGTGGCTTCGGTGGAAGACTTTGGCACCCGAGGGCAGCCACCCACCCACCCGCAATTGCTGGACTGGCTGGCGGTGGAGTTCGTTCAAAGCGGTTGGGATGTAAAGCACATCCTGCGTCTGATCACCACGAGCCGTACTTTCTTGCAAAGCTCGTCGCAACAAAACCCGGTGGCCCAGCAACGCGACCCGCTGAATCGCTACTTGTGGCACTTTCCCCGGGGGCGGCTTTCTGCTGAAGCAATCCGCGATGTGGCTCTGGCCGTTTCGGGCACTTTGGAGCGAAAGATGTTCGGGCCGCCCATCCGGCTGGTGCAGCCAGCAGGGCTTTGGGTCAAGCAAGGCGGGGATCGCTACCGCTACGAACCCAGCACCGGTGCGGATCGCTATCGCCGAGGAGTTTATGTGGTTCGGCGTCGCACCACACCCCATCCGTGGCTCAGCGCCTTTGACGCTTCGGATCGCACGGCTTGTCGGGTGCAGCGCCAGGTGTCCAACACGCCCTTGCAAGCGCTGGTGTTGCTGAACGATCCAGTGTTTGTGGACCTAGCCCAAAAGTTCGGACAATGGATGCTTCGTGTGCACAGCCAGGATCAGGAGCGTGTGCGGTTGGGCTTTCGTCGGGCCACGGCTCGATGGCCCCAGCCAGAAGAGCTGGAAGTGGTGCTTGGCCTGTTGGACCAAAGCCGTCGGGCTTACGCCGCCCGAGGAGCTGATCCTAACGAAGCCTGGACCGATGTGGCCCAGGTG
>JAJRRR010000052.1 GCA_024279285.1 Planctomycetota bacterium | reverse complement strand
GTGGTGCAGCACGAGTTTGTGCATGTGTTGAACTTGCAACAAACCCGATTCCGCGTGCCTCATTGGCTCACCGAAGGGCTGGCCGTGGAGCTGGAAGGCTATCCTTCCCCTCCGCAGTGGAAACCCCTGCTTTGGCGCCGCTGGCACCAAAAGCGGCTCTTTTCCCTGGAAGACATCAACTTGGGCTTCATTCGGCCCGGCGGTGGAGAAGATTGGCACTTGGCTTACTGCCAAGCCCAGCTTTATGTGCGCTACATGAAGCAGCGCTTCGGTCCCCAAGGGCCCCGGCGACTTCTGCTGGCTTTTTCGCACACCCCAGAGGTGAGTGAAGCCGTGCCGAGAGCATTTGGGATTTCGCTGGAGGAGTTTGAGCGAGGGTATCGGGAATATGTGCGGCGTTATGTGGAGCAGTTGCCCCCACCGGGCTCCGAGGCGGAAGAACTCCCCCTGAGCCGCTTGGAGCACCTGTTGGCCCAAAATCCCGACGATCTGGATCTGGCCGCACAGGTGGCTTTGGGTCGCCTTCGGGCCCGAAGCTACGCTCAAGCCCGAAAGCTCGCCCAACGGGTCTTAGAGCACAAACCCAAGCACCCCCTGGCCAACTATGTACTGGCCCGAATCCATCTCCTAGTTGGCGAAACAGATGAAGCCCAAGCGGTGCTGCGTCGGGCTTGGGATTCCCGGCAGCCTCACCCCCGGGTGGTGGCCCTGTTGGCTTCGCTGGAAGTGCGCCAAGGCCACCTGGAAGAAGCCGCCAAGCTCTACCGCCAGGCTCACCAAGCCGACCCGCTCAATCCCACCTGGCTTAAGGCCCTGGCCGGATTGTACTTGAAGTTGGGACGCACACGGGAACTGCAACAAGTGCTGGAACAACTGGCCCAAATGGACCCCGATCAATTGGCCATCCGCAAGAAACTGGCCCAACTCGCCTTGGAGCAGGGGCGTCCCGAAGAAGCCCTCCGCTGGGCAAGCCAAGCGGTGCAGATTAATGTAAGAGATAGCACGGTGTGGCGGCTGTTGGGCAGGGCGTCGGAAGTGTTAGGCCGGTGGTCGCAGGCCCGTTGGGCCTGGGAATGCCTGTTGGAGCTTCGTCCCCAGGACGCTCAAGCCCGACTGAAATTGGCCCAAGCCTTCGTCCAGCTTCGCCAGTGGCGTCAGGCCCAACAGGTGCTACGCCCCCTGCTGGAGCTTCCTCAACCTCCTGAGGAAGCCCAACGGTTGTGGAAACAAATCTCCTCGCAACGGGATTCCTCCGACTCGTCTTCCGACGATGAGCACTCCAAACCCTGATTCGGCCCAAGCTCCCGACCCCTCTTCCCAGCCCATTACCTTGGCCCAGTTCCAACAGCTCATCCGCCGCATGTATGTGGAAAAGGACATCCAGCGCGGCGTGGATGGCACTTTCATGTGGCTGGTGGAGGAGATCGGGGAACTGGCTTCGGCCTTACGCAGCGGCACCCAGGAAGAACAAATGGAGGAGTTCGCCGATGTGTTGGCCTGGCTGACCACGATCGCCAATGTGGTGGGCGTGGATTTGACCCAAGCCGTGCGTCGCAAATACGGCCAGGGGTGCCCCGGATGCGGACAGTGGGAATGTGTCTGTAGCGACCAGGAGAAACCCTGAACGATGAGCCTTTGGGAAAACAATCCCTGGTGGTGGAAAGCCGTAGCGGTGGTATTGCTTCTTACCCCAGGGGCCTTGGCAGCCCCAGCCCCCCAGGAGCAGATTCTGGCCCGATTGGGCTTTCGGGGATGGTATCAGGTGGGTCAGTGGACTCCTTTGCAGGTGGAGGTGCGTGCAGGAGAGGAGTCGGTGGAGGGCTATGTGTTTGCCCAGGTGAGCGATCCGGATCAGGCGTTGGCCCGGGTGGTGGGCCCTCGGGTGAGGTTGGCTCCCGGGGAGAAGTTCCGCACCACGCTTTTGGTTCGTCCGGGTCGAATTCGTCCGGTGGTGCAAGTGGGCGTGGTTGCTTCGCCGGAACAACTGCGTCCTGTGCTGGTGCGTACTTTGCCGGTGGCCTCCAGCGTGGTTCAACTCTCCCCCGGCCGCAGCATCGGCCCGGCTCTGAGAACCCACGATCTGCTCATCCTGGCGCTGGGTCCGGTGGACTTGGAGGCGTTGGTGCAATCGGTTCCTCGGGACGCGGCTGCCCGGGTGGTCGTGGTCCCCTTGGACCCCCAAGAGCTGCCCCGGCAATGGCTGGCCCTGGAAGGGGTGTGGCATGTGGTGTTGGCCCTGCGCGATCCGCTGCCGCAACTTTCCCCCCAGCAGGCCCAAGCCCTTTTGCGCTGGGTGCGTCAAGGTGGGCGGCTGACGGTGGTCTTGGGCC
>JAJRRR010000005.1 GCA_024279285.1 Planctomycetota bacterium | reverse complement strand
TCCAGGCGGCCCAACGCCCCCGATTCTTCCTGCCGGTGGCCCAGTCCGAAGACGGAATACTTCCGACCACAGAAGCACTCGGGGGAGAAATTTCCCAAATAGTCTTGGCGCTTTGTTTGCGCTCGGCGTTTCACCTGAAACAGAATCAGCATCAGCAGGCCTGGCAAGATATGCTGGCCGTGCGTCGCTTGGGACGACTGATGACCCAAGGCTGGAACATCCGGCATTTTTTCCAAGGATCTTTCCTAGACCACGCAGGCCATCAGGCCATGGTCAGTTTTGCCACCCATGCTGCGTTGTCTGCAACGGAGTTCCTGGAGTGTCGCAGACAATTGGCACAACTGCCCGAGCCTGTTCATCCTCAGGTCCACTACGGGATTGGGGAGCGTGTGTTGGCCCTGGAAGCTTTTTTACGGGCCGCCCGAGGGCGCCCCTTTCAACCGCCTGACGGCACTTCAGTGCCAGTCCACTGGCCCTCTCCTCAGGAGCTGGACTGGAACTTGTGTATGCGAGTGGTGAACTACGCTTTTGATCAAGTGCAAAAAAAGCTACAAGATGCGGATCTTGCGTCTTTGCAGGAGGCGCTTATGGAGGTGGAACATTCGTGGAAGAAGTATGTTTCTATCTCGGGGGTCCTCTCTTGCAAACTTCATCGCAAGCGACGCTCGGAGTTTTACGGCTACTATGTGGCCGATCTCATGCTTCATGCCTTGCCCCCAATTGCCCTGCAACACTACTACCGCATGAAACAAGAGAAGCAGCTTCTGCAACTGACGCTGACTCTGTGTGCCTATAAGGTCCAAAAAGGGCACTATCCCAAAAAGCTTCAAGACTTGGTGCCGCAACTGTGGCCTGAGGTGCCGCAAGATCTGCTCGGGCAGAAGTTGGTTTACCGACCTCAGAAGGAAGGTTTTCTGCTCTACAGCCCAGGACTGAACCGGCAGGATGACCAGGGGAATTTCGCCCCCCTTAAAGGACTGGACGATATTGCCGTGCAACTCCCTCCTCCCGAGCCCAAGCAAAGTCCCTGAGAGCCTCGAGGCTGGAAGTTCACGGGGACGGAGTCTGTGGCAAATCGGGCCGTGGCGGTGGGCCCGGCTCCACCAGCCCCAACGCCACTACTTTTTCCCAGCACTCGTTCCGCTCTCGGCACCGACGAAGCTCTCGCCAACTGGGGTCTTGACACTCCAGAAACTCCTCGGGCGGAAGTTTGCTCCCGGCTTTCTGCACCAGTTTTTCCACCAGCTTCCGCACCACCCCTTGGTCCAGCCGGGAAAGAAACATCGCCTCCAGCCGATAGTCCTCAAACGCTTCCCAAACCAGCGGGAACAGGGGCTTGACGATCTGGTAGCCGATGGTTTGGGCATACTGCCGGATTTCCCACTGGGCATGCTCGTCCATGCGCAGGGCCAGGAAGTGAAGCAGGTTGTGCAGGTCAATTTTCCAGTAGGCTTCCGTGTAGGTGGAAAGGGGGAGGTCTTTTCGGGCTTGTTCGCGGGCCACGCCAAGCTGGAGGCGTTCTTCGTAAACTTCCCGGGCAAACTTTTGCAGCTCCGCTTCGCGCCGTGAAAGGTGCTGGCCGGTTTGGGCGTCCAGGAAGCCTTCGCTTCCTTGGCGGTTCCCACTGGCTTGGCGTCGCCACTGGTCCGGAGGAGTCTTCTGAGCGGCGTCTATAGCTACGGAGTATCGGGTGCTGTATTCGTTGACATTGGCCGTGCGATGGCGAATCCACTGCCGCCAGGTGTCCATCGGCACACGCACCAGGAGTTTGATCTCGGCCATTTCAAAGGGCGTGGTGTGCCGGTGCCGCATGAGGTAGCGGATCAAGGTGCGATCATCAGACACTCTGCGCGTGCCGGCTCCGTAGCTGACCCGGGCCGCCTGAACCACGGCATAGTCGTCTCCCATCACATCCACCAAGCAGACAAACCCGTCGTCCAGCACCCGAAACTTTTTCCAACGGAGTTGTTCCACTACTTCTTGATTGGCCGACATGACATTCCATCCGCCAACAGGGCCATGAAAATTGATCCAGGATGCCTGCTATCCTAGCCCCTGCACGCAGCCGACCCAAGAGGCTGCAAGCTGTGGAAACAAAAGAGACAAGAACACCGATTCCGAAAAAGCAGCCAAACGGCGAAAAACACAACAGGCACTTCCCTGGGCAGGCAACAAGCCCACAACAAGCAACCTATTGGCCCGCCTGGGCAGAAGCCGGTCGGCTGCCCTCTGTGGAGGAAAGCACCCGAAGCTTCAGGTTGCGAAATCGCACTTCCATTGGCCCGCCGGAGTGGATCTGCAGGGCGATGATTCCCCCTCGGGCGCCTTGAGGGTCTTTCAGGTCCACGCACAGGTGGCCGTTGAGATAAGTGCGGATGTGGTGGCCTTGGGCCACGATGCGGTAGTGGTTCCACTGGCCGGGACGAACCAGATGATCTGCCTTGCGGTTCCACAACACCCCTCGGCCGTGTTCTTCGTAAAGCTTGCCCCACCACCCGGCTCCAATGTCGGCTTGATAGCCTTTGACCGAACCGTTGGGCAACACTTGGGAACGAAACTGGATGCCGCTATTGGCCGAGTTGGGCACCAGCTTCACTTCCAACTGAAGTTCAAAATCCTCCACCAACATCTGGCTCACCAGAAAAGCGTTGTGCCGAATGCCAGGAGAGCGACCTACGATCTGGCCCTCTTCCACGCTCCAGAGTTTCAGATCGCCAGTCCATCCGCTCAGGTCTTTGCCGTTGAAAAACAAGGAGGCATTTTCCGGCGTGGCCAGCAGGGGCACCTGGCGAGGATGCATCAGATAGCCCAACAGAGCAGCCACCTCCTCGTCGGAAAACTGACGGAGTTGGTCCTCGGGCATCATGGATTTTTGGCTCCGCTGGCGTTGTTCTATTTCGTCTTTGGACAGCACGAGGAGCTGCTCGGCGGTCTGGACGGTCACCGTGCGGTTGTTTTCTTCCTTGACCAATCCGGTGATGACCCGACCGTCGACCAGGAGAAACACTTCGGGGATGTACTCTTTGGCCATCACGGCGCTGGGGTCGATGATGTTTTCCAGCAGGTAGTTGAGGTTGCGGCGGTTGGAGCCGGTCAGGTCGGGTCCGATGCGCCCTCCTTCTCCATAGAGCATGTGGCACCGCTGACAAGTTTTGGCCCAAACCGCTCGCCCCAACGCCAGTTCCCGAAGCGAGAATGTGCGCCCGTGCATGAGACGCTCGTAGCGGGCCATCAGGGCTTGTTTGTCCACATCGGTGTTGCGCACCTCGCCCCAGACTTGACGCAGTTGCCGCGTGATCTCCTCGTCGTTGAGAAACTGCAATTGGCGCACCAGGTCGGCCGTCAGGTCGCGCGTGGGGATGCGTCCTTGGGCCAGAGCACGCAGCAACTCTCGGGCATACTCCCGACGCGAGCACAAAGTGGCCAGCACCATGCGCCGCTGGGCAGGGGTAAGCTCAGGATACATAGCCACCAGCCGTTGGGGCACGCGAGGGTCGGCGAATCGGGCCAAAGCTGCCACCGCCGCCGAACGCATCCCCGGATCTCGCAACAGCCCCAACAACAGCTCCAACAACTCTTCTCCACCCACCTCCACCAGCCCTTGCAATGCCTGCTGCCGAAGTGAAAGGGGAGCCCGTGAGTTCAGGACCAGTTGGCGAAGCTGCTCTTGGGCCTGAGGATCGCCGAAGCGCACAGCCAATCGCCAAGCCAGCACGCGCACCTGATGGTCAGGGCTTTGGAACAGTTGACCGCGAAGCTCTTCCCAACCCGAGGGTGCCTTGGAGGTGCGCTTCCCTGGCAGGGCAAGCAGCATGGCTTGCAACAGACTGCGTTGCAGCGAAGGCTGGGAGGCCCCGCGCAGGGTGGCCACCATGGCCTGAAGCACCCTCTCCGTTCCCTGGGCTCCCAAGCGACGCAGCATGAACTGTTGGAGCTTGGGAATGCTCCGCCCGGCTTCCACGGCCCAAAGCAAAGCCCGCTGGGGGTCCACTTCGGCCAGCGGTTCCGCAGCGTACCAGTACATCAGCGGCAAGTTGTGGTCCTGGGCATCTTCGGCGTGGCGCACCAGAGCAGTCAGAATGTCCCAACGACGCTCTGGCTGCACACGCTGCAAGACCGAAGCAATGTAGAGCCGCACCACGGGGGAAGGATCACTTTGGGCCAGTTGCAAAAGCCGCTGAAACACCTGCTTGGAAGGCACTCGGGACTGATCAAACAAAAGCTGAATGGCCCAGGCCCGAACATAAGGGTTGGTGTCCTTGGTGCACTGTAGCAGAAACGCTTCGTCCAGTTGTTCGGTCACATGCAGGGCCCACAGGGCGCGTAGTCTTCGGGTGGGATCGGGATGCTCGGTGGCCATGCGCCGCAAGCGAGGTCCGGTCCGAGGGTCCAGCTTTCCGGCGGCGGCTCGCTCCTGAAGCAACCGACGAGCATGACGCACAAACCAATCGTTGCGATGCAGTTGCAACTCCACCAGTTCCAGATCGCTTTTCTGACGCAAGTCCGCCTGCACCCAAGCAGGATTGCCGTAGATGATCTTGTAAATCCGCCCGTTGCCCCGGTCCACGCGATTCGGATCCGTGGTGTGGCAGGCTTGCATGTCGTACCAGTCAATCACATAGACTTGCCCATCGGGTCCGTAGCGCAGGTTGATCATCTGCGAAGCCCGATCTCCGGTGAGCAAAAAGTCTGGTCCGTGGTGGGCCACATAGCCCGACCCTCGCGGCTCCAGAATGTCCATGTTGATCCGCTGGCCGTGGATGTTGCTCATGAAGATTTGTCCGCGGTATTTTTCGGGCCAGGCTCCACCCAGATAGATCATCGCCCCGCAGTGAGCATGACCGCCTCCGGCAGCATCGGAGCGACTGTTTCCGCTGTGGGGAGTGGGTCCCAAGTAGTGCAAATGATCGGCAATGGTGCGAATGTCTTCATAAGTGTAGGGGTTGAAGTGCCGTCCGGCCTGACGGTGATAGCGGCCCCCTGGAATGATGTGGAACAAGTGCGGAATCACACACGCGGTGCAAAACGCCTGACCATAGTCGTTGAAGTCCACCCCCCAAGGGTTGCTGGTTCCGTGAGCCACCACTTCAAACACTCCACGCACAGGATGATAGCGCCAGATGGCGCAGTTCAAGGGGATGCGTTTTTCCTCCGCAGTGCCGGGCTTACCCACCCGAGAGTGAGTGAACACGCCGTGGCATCCGTAAAGCCAGCCATCCGGTCCCCAAATGAAAGCGTTGAGCGTCTCATGGGTGTCTTGATAGCCCCAGCCGTCCAGGACCACTTGGGGAGGTCCGTCGGGCCGGTCATCCCCATCCCGGTCCGGAATAAACAACAAATAGGGAGCTGCACCGACCCAAACCCCTCCAAAACCAAGCTCCAGCCCACTGACCAGGTTCAGCCCTTGGGCAAACACTTTCCGGCGGTCAAAGCGGCCGTCTCCGTCGGTGTCTTCAAAGATCAGGATGCGGTCGCGTCCTTGGCCATCGGGAGCCCGACGGGGGTAGCAGTAAGCCTCGGCCACCCACACCCGGCCCCGATCGTCCAACGCCAAGGCAATCGGCTGGCGCACATCCGGCTCGGTGGCAAACACACGCACCTGGAAGCCCTCGGGCAGCCGCATCACTCGGGCAGCTTCTTCGGCCGGAAGTTTGGCATAGGGGTACTGATCCAGCGGCGGGAGCTTGGGCTTTCGAGGGCCGGGAAGTTGAGGCAAAGTGGGCTTTTGGGCATGAAAGCGGAAATCATCAAAGTTGATGTGTCCCCAGCCACCCGTGTGCTCATCCACCAGCCGAATGAAAATGTATTGACCCAAATAGGGATTCAAATTCACCAGGACCAGTTGCATGTTTTCCTGGTTGCGTCCGGTGGCGGTGAAGATCACTCGCCCAGAGTCGCGTAGCACCAATTCCACCCGGGTGCTGGCATGCTGTCCTCCGCCCACGCGGAATGTAGCCCAAGGGTGCGTCACCTTGAAAGCCACGGAGGTGAGCGTCCCGGTGGGCCGATCTCCTAGGCGTTCGTACCCGCCGATCCAGAAGCGGCCCTGGTGGTTACTTTGCATATCGCTGCGGCGTCGTCGGACGGTGTCGCCTTGGATGGGTTGTCCGCGGAAGGCTTCCCCTTGGGCATGCCAGTCCTGGAGGGTGCCGGTTTCAAAGTCCAAGTTCAGCGGGCGGCCGGAGTCGTCCCGCGGCAACTCTCCCCCTTGGCCCCAAACCACGGCCGACCAGCTTGCCCACACCAGCAGCGCGACGACAGTTCGCATGATTTGCACTCCTCCGGGTGGCTTTCCGGATTTGGTTCTATGGTGCTCCAGGGCCCAGGAAGCTGTCAACGCACCCTTGGGGCTGCTGGGTGCGTCTTGTTTCCAGTCGGAAATCTGGGGCACAATAAAGTGCAAAGCTGTGTTCGGAACTTTTGACAACCTTGGCCAACTCCGGCATGTTTTCTCCAGTTGAAGCAGCAAAGACCATGACTCAACTGGCATCTCCGGGCGCCCATGTATTGGTGGTGGACAACGATCCGGCCCACGCCGAAGTGGTCCAAGAGGCGCTTCAGCGGGCCGGTTTTGCCACCACGGTGGCCCACAGCGGGAAAGAAGCAGTGGCCCTGTTGCAGCGACGCCACTTTGATGTGGTCATCACCGATCTGGTGATGAGCGACCTGGACGGCATGGAAGTGCTCAAAAAGGCCAAAGAACTGGACCCGGATGTGGAGGTCATTCTAGTCACCGGGCACGGCACGGTGGAATCGGCCGTCAAAGCCATGCAACAAGGGGCGTTCAACTACCTGCTCAAGCCCCTGGATGTGAAGCAGCTTCGGGCCATCACGCAAAAGGCCGTGGAAAATGTTCATCTGCGACGCACCAATGTGGAGCTGGCCAAGCAGTTGGACGAGCGTTTTGGGTTTGAAGGGATCGTCGGAACCAGCCCTCGCATGCGTCGGGTGCTGGAGCTGGTGCGGCGCATCGCTCCCACGGATGTGCGCGTGCTGATCACCGGAGAGACTGGCACAGGGAAGGAACTTATTGCCCGGGCCATCCATCAAAACAGCCGCCGCAAAAACAAGCCGTTTCTGGCCCTCAACTGTGCTTCGTTTATGGAAAACATCCTGGATGTGGAGTTGTTTGGATCGGTGGCCGGGATTTATACCGATGCCCGAGACCGCCCCGGAAAGTTCGAATATGCCAACGGCGGCACGCTGTTTTTGGACGAAATCGGCGACATGCCCCTTCCTACCCAAAGCAAGCTCCTGCGCGTGCTGGAGACGGGGGAAGTGATGCGCGTGGGAGCCAACGAGCCTACCCGAGTGGATGTCCGTGTGCTGACCGCCACAAACCAAAATCTGCGAGAACTGGTGGCCCAAGGGAAGTTCCGCCAAGACCTCTACCACCGCATTGCCGTGGTGGAAGTGCACTTGCCACCGCTTCGGGAGCGTCGGGAAGACATCCCGTTGCTGGTGGATCACTTCCTCAAGATGTTCAATCGTCGCCACAAAAAGAGCGTCAAAAAAGTCTCTCCTGCGGTTCGCGCTCGGCTGATTCACTTCGATTGGCCGGGCAATGTCCGCCAACTGGCCAATGTGATAGAAAGCATGGTCGTGGTCGACACCGATGGAGTGCTGGATGTGGACGACTTGCCTCCGGAATTGGCCGACGCTGCGGTGGAACCGGATGGGCATTCCCCGGTGGACTCCCTCTCGGCGCTGGTGGGAAAGCCCCTGGAGGAGATCGAACGCCTCTTTATTGCCGAAACCCTCAAATACACCGGCGGAAACCGTGAAGAAGCTGCCCGACTGCTCGGCATCGGCGAGCGCACCTTGTATCGCAAAATCAACAAGTATCAGCTCCACTAAATTGCCCGATGGGATCAAGTCGGATGGGCCAGATCGTTAAACTTTCGCCTGCTTTGGTCAATCAGATCGCCGCCGGGGAGGTGATTGAGCGTCCGGCCAGCGTGGTCAAAGAACTGGTGGAAAACTCCCTGGACGCTCGGGCCACCCGGGTGGACATCACCCTGGCCCGAGGGGGCATGGAACTAGTGCAAGTGGTGGACGATGGCTGTGGGATCGCTCCGGAAGACCTTCCCTTGGCCCTGACCAGCCACGCCACCAGCAAGCTTCGTCGGGCCGAAGATCTGGCACGGATTCGCACCTTGGGTTTTCGGGGTGAAGCGCTGGCTTCCATCGCTTCAGTGGCTCAGGTTCACCTGGCCAGTCGTCCTCGCAATCAGCAGCAAGGAGCCGAAGTCAGCACCGCCGGAGGAGAGCCGGAGGAGGTGATTCGTCAGAAAGTGCGTCCTTGGTCCGGTCCGGTGGGCACCCGTGTGGAGGTGCGCCACTTGTTCTACAACGCCCCGGTGCGACGCAAGTTCCTCCGCTCCGTGCAAACCGAGCTGAGCCAGGCCACCGCAGCCGTGATGCGACTTGCACTGGCTTACCCGCAGGTGCATTTCACCCTCAAGCACGGCCAACGGGTCATCTACGACTTACCGCCGGAAGAAAAATGGCTGGCCCGAATCGAAGCCCTCTTTGGAACCCAAGTGGCCGAACAGCTTCTTTGGGTGGAAGCGAGCCGAGGCCCGGTGCGCATCTGGGGCTATGTGGGCACGCCGGAGCTGAACCGGCCCAACGCCCGAATGCAATTCCTGTTCGTCAACCATCGCCCGGTGCGCGACCGGAGCTTGGGCCATGCTTTGAACGAAGCCTATCGGGGGCTGCTGCTCACCGGGCGCTATCCGGTGTGTTTTCTCCACCTGGAAATGCCTCCGGAGATGGTGGATGTCAATGTGCACCCGACCAAACACGAAGTGCGATTTCAGGACGGGTCTCGGGTGTACAGCCAGCTTTTGGGGGCGTTGCGGGATCGCTTTTTGGGGACGGACCTTCAGGCCAGGGTGCGTCTGCCGGAGCCTTCGCCCCCAGCGGCTCCCGGCAAGTCGGAGCTTCAGTTTGTGGATTGGGCCAAAGCCCAATTGTGTCAGGCAAAGCACTCTTCTCCCCCTGCGGAGCTGACCGAGAGCTTGGGCCCCAACCCCTTTGTGCTGACTCCCGAAAGCTCTGCGGAATCTGGTCCTTCGGGCCCCTTGTCCGCTCCCGACGCCCACAAGGAAGAAGAAAAACCGCTTCCGGCATCATCAGCCCCTTCTTCCGATCGCACTGAAAAACCTCAGCTTGGCGCTACGGAGGAGCTTCCACGGGCCATTCAGGTGCACAATCGTTATCTGATCGTGGAGGAGGAGCAGGGGATTGTGGTCATTGACCAGCATGCGTTGCACGAGCGGGTGTTGTATGAGCAGTTGAAAGCCAAGGTGTCCCAAGGCCCCCTGGCCACCCAACGCTTGCTGGTTCCAGTGGTGTTGGAGCTTTCGCCGCAGGAGGCCACGGTGGTGGGAGCGAACCGGGCATTGCTGGAGCATTTGGGTTTTCAGGTCCAGGAGTTTGGCCCTCACAGCGTGGCTTTACACAGCCATCCGGCTTTGTTGAGTGCGGATCGGGTGGAGGATTCGTTTCGGGCGTTGGTGGACCGCTTGAGCCAGATGACCCCGACTCCAGGAGCCGAAGCCGTGCTGGACCCGTTGCTGCACACCTTGGCTTGCAAGGCAGCGGTCAAGGCCGGCGATCCCCTGACGCCAGAAGAAATCCAAAGCTTGCTCCGTCAACGCCATTTGGCCCAAAACACCCACCATTGTCCGCACGGACGGCCCACCGCTTTGTTGCTGACCAAAGAGGAGCTGGACCGACAGTTTCTGCGCACTTAAGCTGCTGGCAACTTTTACGCCGCAGGATGTCTAACAGGATGTCTAAGAAGTGAAGAGCATGTCGCTTCGCGTGGTGATGATGGGCACGGGGGAGTTTGCCGTGCCGGTGTTGCGCGCGCTGGTGGAAAGTCCTCACCAGGTGGTAGCTCTGGTGACTCAACCCCCTCGCCCTCAAGGACGCAAAAAACTCCTCTTGCCCTCTCCCACTGCCCAGGTGGCTCAAGAGTGCTCCGTGCCGGTGCTTACGCCCCAACGGATCAACGCCCCGGAGTCGGTGACCCAACTGGCCCAACTAGAGCCGGAGGTGCTGGTGGTGGCCGACTATGGGCAAATACTCTCGGCTCAGGTGCTATCGGTGCCCCGGCTGGGGGGGTTGAATGTGCATGCTTCGCTTCTGCCCAAGTATCGCGGAGCCGCTCCAGGGAATTGGGCCATTTATCACGGGGAGCCTTACACCGGAGTGAGCATCATCCGCATGACTCCTCACCTGGATGCCGGTCCCCTCCTGGCCCAAGAAAAGCTGGCCATTGACCCAGAAGAAACCGCCCCGGAACTGGAAGCCCGATTGGCCCAACTGGCCGCCCGAATGATCGTGCCAGTGTTGGAAAGGTGGGCAGAGGGCCACCTGCCCGAAGTGCCCCAAGACGACCGCCAAGCCACCCGAGCCCCTCGGCTGAAAAAAACCGACGGACTGGTGCACTGGCATCGCACTGCCCAGGAGATCAAGAACCAGATTCGGGCCATGCAGCCGTGGCCTCGGGCTTATAGTTGGTTGTTGCGAGGTGGGGCAGAGCCACTGCGGTTGATCTTGCATCGGGCCCGAGTGGCTCATGCTGCCTCCGAGGGGCCCCCGGGCACCGTGCTTTCGGTCCCAGAGCTTGCGGCCCCCCAGGAGCGACTGCTGGTGGCCACCGGTGGCCCGCAAGCCCTGGAAATCCTGGAGCTTCAGCCCCAAGGGCGTCGAGTGATGAGTGCTCAGGAATTTCTGCGTGGCTATCGTGTGGCAGTCGGGGATCGCCTGGGCAGAGCCGACTCTCAGCCCAACTGACCCTCGGCCCCATGAGGACCAAACCACTGCACTGCAAGCCCGCACCGGCGATGCACTTGTTGAGCGATTTGGGCCAGAGTTTCCAAGGACAGGGGTTCCACGAACCGCTGGGCCGGAGGACGAGCCACGGTGTAAACCTGCACTCGGGCAATCTGCCCCCCGCCTTGTAAAATCCGCTCCAAGTGCCCGCAATAGCCAGCAATCTCCTCCTCGGGAGGCTCTTGGCCGTGGATTCTCATAAACAACGACTGAATAACCAGCGGTCGCTCCCGGGCTGCTTCGGTGATGTTCTGCAACACCCGATTCATCGGAATGGAACTCTGCGTCACCAGACGATAGTAGGCCTCGGTGCCCCATTCCAGCTTAGCCCAAATCTCCCCCTGGTTCTCGTCCAACAGGCGCAACCCCCGTTGCACCACAGGACGATGGAACATGGTGGCATTGGTAATGAGCACCATTTTCAACTGCGGCACTCCCGCGCGACGCTTCACCTCCACGCACTGCTGGATGATCTGGTCAAAGTTGCTATAAGTGGTGGGCTCCCCATCTCCACTGAAAGCCATGTCCTGCAAGGTGCGTAGCTGCTGGGGCACCTGGGCAAATCGCGGATGCTCAAACAACCGCCCCCCCAGCACTAACTCCAACCCCTGCTCCAGCTCTTGCAACAATCGGGGCAGATCTACGAACCGCTCTTGGGGAGCTCGGGTGCGATCCACTTGACAATAGATGCAGTCGAAGTTGCACACTTTGTCCGGATTCAGGTTCACGCCCAAAGAAATCCCTCCGCTGCGGCGACTCACCACCGGATAGACGAATCGGAAGGATTCAAACCCTCGGGCGTGATCGGCGAAGTACGGAACCGGGGTGGGCGAGGAGCGGCTCATGCTATTGGGAGGCTGAAGAAGCGGAAACAGAGTCCGAAGCCGAGGGTTCCTCGGCTCGCTGCAAAAGTTCCAAGGTGCTGTATTCGTCCAGGGTCACCGTGGTCAGCTCTCCATCATCCCGACGCAGCACGATCTGGTCGGCATAGGCCGGATCGTCCCAATTGCGCCGGTAGTGCAGTCCTTCGCGCACGCGCTGGGTTTGGACCACGGTGCCTTCGGTGCGCACCGTCCAGGTGCGCAATCCCACTCGCACCTGATGCTCCACTGCCACGCGATCCCCCGGACGAAGCTGCTCAAACAGTCGCCGGTTGCGCACATACCGGGCAAAGGCCACCGAATAGGGTTCCACCGATTGGCTCATTTCCTCACCAACACAAGGCGGTAGAAGTTGCCTTTGGTCATTTGCCGCTTTGAAGCTGCAAAGGAAAGCTGCTTCCCAATTGCATTGTCCCGGCTTTGGGCGTGGAAAACAAGCTCAGCCCCAAAGAGCTTGCTTTCCCAAAGCATCATCCCCGTTGGGAGCTTTATCCGGCAAGTCAGGCTTCTTGGTCGTCTTTGGCATTTTCTTTTTCGGGAGAGTGTGTGCCACTTGTCCCTGAGCGGCGCCGGAGTTGTTGAGTCAGTTGGGACAGTTGTCCTCGTTGTTGATGCACACACAAGCCCAAATAGATATTTCCTCCCAGGGACAAGAACAGCCCCAGCCATGCCCAAAGCGCGCCGGAGGAACCTGTGTTGAGTTGTTCGTCGGCTTCGGATGCCTGAGCATCCGAGGGGGAGTCTTCCGCGGATTCCGAAAGCGGAGCCGTTTGGGTAGCAGCCGGAACCACGGCAGGGTCGGCCTTCACTTCAGGCTGCTGGGAGTCCAGAGGCCGTGCTGCCCCTTGGCCCCGAAAGCCTGCCAACCGCGGTGGTTCTGCTTCTCCCGAACCGGATGAAGACTCCGAAGCCGAGGAGTCCTGGGCCGGAGTGGAATCCTGCGGCAGTGGGGGTGGCGTGGAAGGGGGCAAGCTCTGCGGCATTTGGAGACCTTTATTCTCTTCCATGGCAGTTTCATCTCCAATGGGCGCAGCGGGGGCTTGAGGAACCGGAGCCGGACCTTGTGGTTGGGCCGATGGCCCCTTAGGCAGATTCCAACCCGGTGGCTGTGGCCAAGGGGGGACAAAGCCTTCTGGAGACTTTGGGGAAGCAGCAGGCGCCAAGGACTCTGGCTGATTTTTCTTGGAACTTTGCTGCTGCGAAACCGGGCTCTGCGACGGCTCGGAAGCCTCTGCATCGGGAGCTAAAGAAGGCCGGGACGGCGCCGGAGACCCCCGGCCATCAGGAAATAACCGGTCCGAGCCGGGTTCTGACGGCTGAGGAGGCTTCTCTCCAGCCGGTTCTGCTAAAAGCTCCTCTTGGGCGGAAGCCTTGGGAGCAGCAGGGTTGGGTTGGGGGGGAGCGGTTCGGGCCGGAGTGATCCGCGGCACCGGACCGCGACCTACCACGATCCGATATTGTCGTATGTCCCGCACCTGCGGCGGAACCAAACTCACCACCGCCTCCCCTCGCCGGAGAGCCTCCAGCAGCTCCGGCTCGATCTGGATGATGTACTCCATCCCCCCACCGGGAAGCGGCTGCCAGCCCACATCCACCCCCAGACACCCGGCCGCCAGCACCCATACGGCGAAACTCATTTGCCATCCTCCTGCAAGGAGCTACCTGGGCCGGTTGATCCTACCCGATGCAGTGCTTGCGTACCAAGGCGAGTTGTTCTTTTCCGAGTGCGAAGGTGGTCGCCCAAGAGGGCACTTTTGTTGGAAACCCTTGGTTTTTGTGCCGTTTTTGAATTTCAGGAAAGCGGTTTTTTCTCCGGTCGGTTTTGACTTGCCAATTCCCAGAGGGCCAATTAGCCTAGAGATTGTGTTGGCATGCAACTATACCGGGGCCAGAGAACAGAGGCACTTTTTCCAAGGGGTTTTGGACATGTTTGCACATCTTTTGCGGCGATTGGTGGACCTACCCGCCAAGCGGAAGCGACACACCCGATCCTTGACCGTGGAAACTCTGGAGCAGCGTTGCTTGCTGGATGCAGCTGGCTTGGACAACTGGGAACCGGAGCCAGATAACACTCCTCCCGTCCCCGTGGGCATTGAGCCACGCATCATCGTGGTGGATTCCACTTCTTTGCATGTGGCCCAGCCGGACCAGTTCACCGGAGTGGCGTTGTTGACGATTTACTACGACAACGGAACGGTGAGCACTTGTACCGGAACCCTTTTGGATGATCGCAAGCACATCCTTACCGCTGCACACTGTGTGACGGAGGACGAGTTTGGAACAGTCAATGTCACCCAGGTGGAAGTAACATTTATCCATCCGGGAGGGCGGACCACCTACACCCAAGACGATCCTGCCCGAATTGCTGTTCATCCCGACTGGCTTGGGGTTAACGGGGGAGGCCGCGGAAACTTCGGATTGATGCGTGGTGGTGACATCGCCGTGATTGCTTTGAAAGAAAAAGTCTCTCAGCCCACTATTGAAGGCTATCCCATCTATCGCAACACCGACGAAATTGGCAAGGTGGGCTACAAGGTGGGGTTTGGGATCACGGGGCTGGGGGACGACGATGCCACCTACTTTGTGGATGGACGCAAGCGCTATGGCCGCAACCGTTATGATGCTCCGGGAGAGGCACTCAACCCCTTTATCCAAAATAATCCCTACTTCCCCGCTCCGGACACCATCACTCCTGGCACTTATCTGCTGTACGATTTTGACAATGGTTTTGCGGCCAATGACGCAGGATTCCTGTTGTTAGGGATTCCCGACCGGGGTGTGGTGCCCATCGAAGACGAAGTCAACACAGCACCTGGGGACTCCGGAGGGCCGATGTTCTTTGATGTCAACGGGCAGTTGTATGTGTCCGGAGTGACTTCTTGGGGAATCTCGTTTGGTGAAGACTACGGCGATGTGGACAACGAGACCAACAGCACCTTTGGGGAGTTTAGCCTGGACTCCCGCGTCAGCACCTACGCCACCTGGATTGATCAGATGCGCGGCCTTCCCGCCGGTGGGGGCGGCGGCGGTGGAGGCGGCGGGGGCGGGGGTGGTGGCGACGGGGGCGACGGTGGTGGAGGTACTCCTCAGCCGCCTTCTCCTCCCGCGCCTCAACCACCTTTCACTACCTATTTGATCACCACCGACCGACCCGGAACCGCCACGATGAGTGACGGGACCGTCCTGGCCTTTGACGATTCGGACATCTTGGCCGTGGTGGCCGATAGCCGAGGGCGTCTCGTCACCGCAGAAATCTTCTTTGACGGAAGCGATGTCGGGTTGGACACCGACAACGAAGCCATTGACTCCTTTGCCCTGGATAGCGCTGGAAACCTCTACATCACCCTCCGCGGCAAAGGACTCGTAGATACTCCGGAAGGACTGCTGGTGGTCGGCGTCAACGACATCATTAAATTCACTCCCACCAAACTCGGTCGTACTACGATCGGGACCTGGGAGTGGTACTTTGACGGGAGCGATGTGGGTCTGTTCGGCCCTGGGGAAAACATTGACGCTTTGGGCATCATGCCCAATGGCGATTTGGCTATCTCCGTCCGCTCTGGAGGATCTGTGCCCGGGTTGGGCAGCTTCGGCGACAGCGATCTTCTGCGCTTCACCCCATCTTCCCTGGGCCGGAACACTGCCGGTGTGTGGTCCTTGATCCAAAGCGGCTCCACCTTGGGCTTCAACTTCTCCAACAACCTGGACGCCCTGTGGGTCCACGGATCGGGAGCCAAGTTCGGGTTCTCCTCCGAAGGAAACTGGAATGCTGCTGGAATCCAAGCTCAAGACGAAGACCTGCTCATCTACAACGCCACCACGGGCGCCTTGGCGGCACTGCTCAACATGACCCCGATGGGTCTTGCTCCTTACAATGTTGTGGGTATGCACATCCTGCCCGGCGATATTGTCTCAGGCAGCGCCTTGCCCTACCGTTTGCCCGGTTCTCTGGTAGGCATGTCCTCTGCTGCCACACAGGCAACCGCCGCGAATGATCTGTGGAGCACTCTGGCCACGGGTGCCACGGTGGCTCAGTGGGAAGGTGAGTTGGTTGTCTCCTTGCCGGAGCTTGCCGGATTGGAAGCTAGTGATTGGGCTCAAGCTTCCCAAGAGGAAGAATCCGTGCTGGAGCTGCCTGAGGCTCAAACCTCCCCGGTGCTCGCCTCCAGCTTGAACCACAAACGCACCACCGACGAGGTGTTTGAGGACTGGGAAGAACCGGGCGAGGATTTGGACTTGGTTGCTCTGCGTGTGGCCGAAGAACTGCTGAGCTAAGGAAGGTCAAAGGGGAGAGCGGCTTGCGGTTCGGCTCGTGGGAGCTGAACCGCTTTTTTGTTAGGCCGCAGGCTTCCGTGTGTCCGACTTCTCCGGCAGGGAAAGAGGGTTGGCAAGCATTGGGCTCGTGGGTCAAAATTCACCTAAACCTTGTTGGCTCCACACAGGAGAACCCGCCGTGGGAGAGTTCGTACCAGTGGCCCGAGTCTCGGAAATTCCCGATCCGGGCAAAAAACTCGTGGAAATTGAGGATCGCCTGGTGGCGATCTTTCATGTCAACGGCCAGTTTTTTGCCTTGGACGATGTGTGCACTCACGACGGTGGCCCCCTGGCCGAAGGGGAGCTGGATGGGTATCAGATCATTTGCCCTCGTCATGGGGCCCGATTTGATATCCGCACCGGCGAGGCCCTCACGATGCCGGCCACCGAGCCCACCGTGGCCCACGAGGTCAAAGTGGAAGGCGACACCGTGCTGGTGCGGCTTCGGGAATAATTGCCCCGGCTCAAGTTCTCTTGTGCCCTTGGGGGTTGAGAAAGCAAAATAGTACTTCCGTGCCGAATTTCATCCAGGAATTCGGCACTGGAAAAACCGGTTCCTGCAACGGTGAAAGAGGTACATGCCGGTTCGCACTTGGCAATGGCTGGTGGCCTGGGCAGAAGTGACTCGTCGGCCGCGTCGGCGGCAGCGGCCGAGTTTTCGGGGCTTTGAACAAACTCGGCCTTCAAACATTCTGTTGACCAAGTTGCGTCCCAAGGGCCGGGTTCCTCGGGCGGTACTTCGGGCCCGAATGCGATTGGCCGCCCGATAAGACCAAGCTGCTCCGTCTTTTGGGCTTCTCCTTCAGCCTCAGGCTAGGGTTCTGGGAACTGCTTGGCCAGGAGTTTCCAAAGCGTTTGGCCTCGGGCGGCGGTGTGGATCACTTTACCCTGACGATCCACGAGAATGGGAGCCGGAATGGCCCGAATGCCGTATTTTCGGGCCATGGGATGGATGCCCTGGTCGTCAAAAAGCGTCACCCAGGGGATCTTGTGCTCCTGGAGGAACTTTTCCAAGGCTTGGCGGTCGTGGTCCAGGCTGATGCCCACCACTTCAAACCCTCGGGAATGGTATTTCTGATAGGCTTTGAGCAAATTGGGCAACTCAGCCACGCACGGTCCACACCAAGTGGCCCAAAAGTCCACCAACACCACCTTCCCTCGGTACTTTTTCCAATCAAACGGTTCCCCCGCCACCGTGGTGCCTTCCAGTTCCAAGGTTTTTCCCAACAGGTGGGCCAGAGGGGCTTTGCTTTGGCGGAGGATGTGCCGCCGGGCATATCGGGCCAGTTTTTTGTCCTTGGAGCGAGCAAAAAGTTTCCCGAAAGTTTCGTAAAGCTCCTCGGCCTCTTGGCGATCCTCCAGCGTGTTAAGCACACCTACGATCAAGGAAGCCAGACGCAAGTGTCGGCCGGTAAGCTCCGTCTCCTGGCAATAGTTTTTCAAGTGCTGGAGCAATCGGGCCAGCTCCGGATCGGGAAGTTTTCCCTGCTGGGCCAACAGGAGTTGGTGCTCAAGCAGGTGGAGTCGGGCGCGTTGGGCCACCTGGGGGTTTGGGGAGCGGCGGAGCTTTTGGGCCCAAGCCACGAGCTGCTCCTGAGCTTTGTCGTCCCCACCTTGAGCCCGATCGTGAAGCACATCAAACAACACCAACGCGGCGGTTTTTTCCTGCTGGGAGGAAGGCTGGTTGTTGAGAATGCGTTGGCAGGCGTCCACCACGGCGGCCACAAACCCAGGTCGGGAACGGATGGTCTTGGGTTTGCGTTGCATCAGCTCCAGATAACGGATCAGTTGTTCGTTGTTCAGTCCAGCAGGGGCAGCATAAGGATTGACCCTCAGCGTGGATTGTGCCCAAGCCGCATTCCCAACCAAGCTCCAACCCACTACCCAAACGACAAACCACCTGGCCGCGTGGGCATTCATCGGTTCCCTCCTTCGGAGAGGCCGTAGAAAAACCTTCGCGGGCTCCGGGTTCCTGTTAGCTTTGGTCCTGGAGTCCGCCTGCTCGCGGGGGCAGTCTTTCCCGCCGATTTAGTTGCCGTCAGAAGCCGGAGTGTCGGAATCTTTTTCCGCCGGGGGGCCGAGCAGTTCTTGAAGTTTTTGGGCCAGGCGCTTGCCACGCAGGGCCAGGCCCACCACTTTGCCGTCCCGACCCACCAGGAT
Organism: Planctomycetota bacterium; assembly: GCA_024279285.1. Taxonomy (GTDB): domain Bacteria; phylum Planctomycetota; class Planctomycetia; order Pirellulales; family S012-138; genus S012-138. The sequence continues at coordinate 2,686 of JAJRRR010000005.1, read as the reverse complement.
CGTATGCGGAATGGCGTTCACTCCGAATTGCTCGGCCACCGGGTTGTTCCACCCTCGTTGCTCTTTCCGCTGAGGGAACAAGTTGGCCCAAGGAATCTCGTGCTCCTGGATGAACTGCTCCAGACGCTGCTTGTCGTGATCCAGGCTCACCCCAATGACCTCAAACCCTTTGCTGTGGTATTGACGATAAAGCTTCAACACATTGGGCAACTCGCGCCGACACGGCCCACACCAAGTGGCCCAAAAGTCCACCAATACCACCTTGCCCTGGTACTGCTTCCAATCCAGCTTTTCTCCACTGACCAGAGTGCCTTCCAACACCAAGGGCTTGCCCAGAATACCCAATCGGCGTTTGGCCGCCTGATGAAGCTGCTTGACCACAGGACCGAAGCGCTGGTGCTGGCCGAAGACTTCTTCTAGCTTGGCATAGACTTGCAGGGCAGTGGGAAAATCCCCCAGCATTTCGGCCACTTGGGCCACAATGTTCCCCACTCGCAACTGCCGGGGGCCAGCGTTGGGCAGATTGAGGATCTTGTCCAAAACTCCTGCGGCTTGTTGCAAACGCTGCGGGTTCTGTTTTTCCAGGGCTGCTCGCAGATGGGAAAACAGCTCTTGTTCCAACTGTTGGGCCGTGGGCTGAGCAGGTTTCTCTGGAGGATTCTTCTTGGGGACATCTTGGGCCACGGCTCGCAAGATCAGAACACCAGAAACCAACACCACGGCAAGCACGCGGAATGTTCGGGGCATGGAAAGCTCCTTTGCCAACGAAAGGGGAGTGGGAGTTCACTTGCGGAGATTTGCTGCTTACTGCATCTTACTCCCTCCGTTCCCTGGGCACTAGCAAATTTCCGCTTTGGCCAGAAGTTTGCCGGAGTCCGTTCCTGCTACCCGATTGCCAACAGCGGCTCAAAGGGGGCAGGTCCCGGGTCTTGGGGCGTCTGGAGGTGCTTCTTGGAGGGAAACGCTTGCTGATCATTTTTTATCTTTAGCCTAGAAGCACTCGGAAAAAACTATTTTTCCCCTCCACCCACTCCCCTATTCCCAAGACCCAAGATCTACCGGAAGTTGTACTGAGGGTTGTCTGGATCAAAGTCCTTGTCCGTCAGCCCGACATTGAATTTCAAATCCCGATAGTAGTAGTGCTCCAACAGCGGCAACTCCTCAGCGTCCTGGGCCCAATCGTAGGCTTCGTAGCGGATGGGCAGTTGGTACTGTTTGTCCATGTAGATTCGGGCCAAAGCCCAGGGAAAATCCGGCCACCGCTTCGGTGCCCGCACTTCCATCACCAGGCACTCCCGACCGTCCAGTTGCTGATCAAAAAACCGAATCTGGCACTGGCGCAATTTGTCCTGGTGCTGCTGGTAAAGTTCCAACAAGCGTTGCACCATGCGTTTGATGCCGATTTCTCGGATGCTGTAGCGATTGCCGCGCATGGCCAGGGGGTTCTCCGGATCCAGGCGCACGGTGATCAGGCCCAACAGTCCGGCCCCGTGAGCGATGAGCTTGTCCTGGTTGGCTCCTTGGACCCATATGGCCTCTTGCCCGCGCAGTCGGGGAGGTTCCAGATGGCGAAGGTATACGCTGAAAGGCTCGTGCCTGATTTTCAAAAGCATCACCTCTTCGTCCATCAGTTGGCCATCTACCCGTTCACGCTTAACAAACACGGCTGTGTAGTCGCGGATGTGCTCCAGCTTTTGCAAAGCTTGTTGGGCCAGGTTCAAGGCACGCTGGAGCTTGGCATCGCTTTGATCTTCGGCAACAGGCAAGGATTGTTTGGCGGGCCGGAGGGCTAAAGCGACATCCGTTTGAGACTTGCCGCGTGGGGAGAAATAGCCTTGTTGCCAGCACCACAGCAGAGCCCAGGCCACCAACCCCCCTGCTCCCAAGAGCAGACCCCACTTTTTCCAACGCGCTTTGCGCGAGGTTGGGGAGTTGGGCGGGGGCGGAGCTTGGGCAGGCGGAGCTGGCAAAACTGGTGCAGACATCCGTGTTTCCCTCTTTTTCTGGGGAGGAGCCTTTAACCATGTTCGTGCCAAACGCCTCTCAACACAAGGGAAAACCTTACAAACCCCCAGAGCGGGCCGTGTTAAAACGCTCATTGCCTCTGCTGTGCTAGCACCCTCCTTCCCCCGGCACCTTCCACGAACCACCTGGTTGACTTCCGAAGCGGGGCTATCCAGCATGGGAATGGTCCTTTTGGTGTGTCTCAAGGGAGTGAAAGCCATGCGTGAGCAAAAAGGGCTGAAGAACCTCGGTGGCCACCTGGTGGGTTGGCTGGGGGTGTTGGTTTGGGTCGGAACTTTGGCGGCTCAGGAACCCTCCCAGGCTTCGCTTCAACTGGAACGCATCCCGGGTGCCAAACCGCTGAATGTGATCTTCATCTTGGTGGACGACCACCGTTGGGACGCGATGGGCTTTTTGGGCCATCCGTTCCTGGAAACTCCCCACCTGGATCGTCTGGCCAGGGAAGGAGTGCACTTTGCTAACGCTTTTGTGACCACTTCGTTGTGTTCGCCTTCGCGGGCATCGATTCTGACCGGGCAGTATACCCACAAGCACGGCGTAGTGGATAACAACAACCCGGTGCCGCCAGGCACCATTTTCTTTCCCCAATACCTTCAACAGATCGGCTATGAGACGGCATTTGTGGGCAAGTGGCACATGGGCTCAGCCAGCGATGCTCCCC
>JAJRRR010000051.1 GCA_024279285.1 Planctomycetota bacterium | reverse complement strand
GGAGCCTACTTCTCACCCTTGGGGAAAATTGAGTTTGCCGAACTGGGGGCGAAGATGCGGATTGAACTTCGGGAAGGGCTGGCCTGGAACGGCTTGCCCCGGCCCGTGCAGGCGGTGGATGTGGCCGCTACGCTCACCGCCATGGCCGACGGACGCCATCCGTTTTATCACCCCGCCTGGGCCCGAAGTGTGAAACTAATCCGCGTGCTCCCGCCCCAAGTGGTGGAGGTCCAGTTCACTCAGCCCCCGGTCCATCCTCAGGCGCTTTTGCGGAGGGTGATTCACCCTTGGGATCAGTTGAATCCTCCAGCTGTTCCCCCGGGCAACGGACCTTACCGGGTGGCCCAACGCCATCCGGATCGCATCCACTATCTGGCCTCCACCCACCTAGTGCGCAACGCACATCAGCCCCAGGAAATCGTGGAGGTGCGTTACGAGCGTTGGCAAGACGCGTTGGCGGCGTTGGAGTATGGAGAAGTGGACATTTGGGACCGTGTGCCACCTTGGGCCCGAGGTGCCGTCAAGTCCAAAAACCTCCTGCTGCGTCGCTATGCCTGGCCTACGATCCATTGCTTGATTCTCAATCCCGAGAAACCCCTTCTGCGCCAACGAACGCTTCGCCGGGGGCTGCTTTATGCCCTGGACCGCCAGGCCATTCTGGAATATCTGCACCAGGAAAACCCGCTGGATGGGTCGCGTGTGCTCAGCGCCCCTTTGCCGGCTCCGCGTCAAACGGGCGATCTGATCGGCTATGCTTACGATGACTCCATTGCCCCTCGGGGATTCAAGCCCCAGTTGGGACTGGTGCTGATCGCCCTTGCCCAGCAAACCTTGGAACTTCAAAAGAAGAAAACATCCGCAGCGGACAACGCCAAGCAGGACGAGAAAGAGGCATCAGACTCTGCCCAGCAGGAGTCCCCTGCCGAACCGCCCCCGTTGCCCTCGCTGGTGTTGGTCCATCCCCCCAGCGAAGTGGCCCGAATGGCATGTAAGCGAATCAAGGAATATTGGGAACGCCTGGGGCTGAAGATCACCCTGCGCGAAGCCGACCCCCAGGAAGATGTGGACGACTACGATCTGCGATATGTGGAGTTGGTCATTCAGGAGCCATTGGTGGACATCTACAGTTTGTTTGGGCCACACGGATTAGTGGCCGACACCCCGGCTCATGTGCGGCTGGCCATTCGTCGTTTGGGTTTGGCTCGGGACTGGCGTAGCGTGGGTCAGCAACTGCGGCGAGTGCATCAAGTGCTGCACCAGGATGTGACGGTGCTCCCCTTGTGGCAGCTTAGCGAGTTTGTGGCCTTGCGCCCTGAGGTGCAAGGGGTGGGTCAAAACCTGGTGAGCCTTTATCAGCATGTGGAGTCGTGGGAAGCTCCCCAAGAGTTCCGCGTCCCCCGAACTGCACTGGCACCATGAGCAATCGTCGGAACCTGACTGGTGGATGGGTGGTCTTGTTGGTGGCCTGGATGTGGGGGTTATCTTCGCAGGGAGCCTGGGGCCAAGAGGCCGTGGCCTGGGAACACGACCCCTATCGGGTGTTGT
>JAJRRR010000004.1 GCA_024279285.1 Planctomycetota bacterium | reverse complement strand
CGGGCTGGAAGGAGCCACCACCAAGCGCCCTAAGGCCAACGCGTAGATCACAAAGCAGGGTACGGCTTCCTCCCCGGGCAACCACACGCAAAGATCACATGCTCCGATCAACTCCTCCCACGGCTCAAATCCCCCCAAGGGCACTACGCCCCAGCGAGAAAACCACTGGGGAGGCTCGGCGTGCCACCAGGGCCACAGCACCGCAGGAGTCCAAGTGCCGGGGGCTTGTCGTTGCACTCGGGCCAGAAGTTGCTCCAACCACCGGATGTGCCGCAAAACCGACTCGTGAGGCCCAAACAATACCAATGGCCTCTGCACCGGCACAGCCAAACCCGGCCGGGCTTTCCGCCACCGCGAGCGAATCCGGCAAGGCTCATCCCACTGGGAAATCGGCATCTGCACCTGCACTCCTGGCAAAAGCACCGACAAGGTCCCTTGGCACTCCGACAACCAATGCACACAGGTGGCATGATGCACTAGGGAGTGTCGGAGAAGTTGAGAAGGCCATTGAGCTTGTGTGTGCCAGATCAAGCAAGGCACCTTGTGAGCCACCGCCAGATCCACCGCAACCATCTGGTCCGAGCCAGCCAACACCACCACGGCTTCGTACCGAGCCAAGGCGGTTCGCAGAAATTGAGCCAACGTGCGCACCTTTCGCCACGGAGCAAGAAACCCTCGGGGCGGAGTGAGACGAAAGCAACGAATTCCCTGGAGATGGGTTTGGTCGGGCTCCCAACTCCAGCGTTTCCAACCTACCAGTTCCACCTCCACCCCGACTCGGACCAGGGCCACAGCCAGATGCCACGCTGCGACCGCCTCGGCACTGGGTAAAGGCCAACACTGCTGAGCCACCACCCCGATTCGCAACGCTTAGCACTCCTCCAGAGCTTGAAGATCCTCAGGCTCCAATGCGGCTACATAGTCCAGTTGGCGATACATGTCTTGATAGTCCAGTCCGTAGCCGACGACGAACACATCCGGGATTTCAAACACCACATAATCCGGTTCCAAGTCCACCTGTTGGCGCCCCTTTTTGCGCAGCAGCACGGCAAAGCGCAATGAGGCCGGTTCCAACCTTTGGAGTCGCTGTTGCAAGGCGGCTAGAGTGCGTCCGGTGTCAAATATGTCGTCCAGCACCAACACATGGCGTCCTTGGACATCGGGCAAATAGGAGTCCCAAATGTCCAGGTCCCCTGGTTCGGTGCTGGGCCCTCGGTAGCTTCGGGCTTGAATGACTCCCACTCGCAAAGGGATTTCCAGTTGCCGGATCACATCTGCCACCAGCACCAGCGATCCGGTCATCACGCCCAAGAGGGTCAGGGGCTTGTCTTGATAGTAGTGATTGATGTGCTGAGCCAGTTGGGCCACTCCTTGCTGAATGGCCCGAGCCGAAATCAACTCTCGCACTCTGGACTCCTTTGCCTGGGCTGGCGATCCGAGAAAAGGCCGGACAAGTTGTGATTCATTTTAGGTCTTCCTCACCGGGGGAAAAGCAACCTGGAGAAATCCCCCTTTTCGCTGCAGGATTGCTTCCACCACTGCCTTAGCTGCGCCACTGTTGCCATCGTTGAAGCCAACGCAAGGAGGGCATGAGAAGCTTTCCCAGGAAGTTGAAAAAAAGCGGTCAAAAAACGGCCCAACTGCCCTTGACCACTTGGTCCCCCAGCACTAATTTCCCGCCCGCCTTGGAACGCCAACGCCACGAAAAGTGTGTGCTGTCCAAGATTTTTGGTGTCCAAACAGTCCAGAACAAACAACTGGAAACCATCAAGCCGATGATCCTTTGTTCCTCATTTGGGAGACGAGGACGCGCCATGTGGAGCAACCGAAACGCACAGCGGACCTGGGCCTGGTGGCTGGCAGGGGCATTGGCCGTGGGCACCTGGGCCGCAGAGGATTCGGCCTTCGGTTGGCCTGGTGGGGAATCGTGGTGGACCCCTGTCCTGCTGGCACAAAGCCAACAAGACCTCAGGGCCCAACAGGCCGATTTGCTGGCTCGGGCTCGGGAAGCCATCCGCCAGGGCCAATGGGAAGTGGCCGAACAGTTAATCCAGCAGGCGGAGCAAATTCCCGTGCGCCCCAACCCATTGAACCCTCTGGCCGACACCCCCGAAAAAGTACGCCGTGAGCTGCAACGGCGCCGAAAGGGACAAGGAAGCGGCTTGAGCCGATTTCTGCCCCGACTAGGCTCCGGGCAACAAAAACCGCCTCAGGACCCCTTTGCCGGCGCTACTTCCACTCCCCTGACTCCTCCGCCTGGTGGCACTGCCCCTGCGGCAACAGTGGCCACGCCTGCTGCCCGACTGCAACAAGCTCAGTCTTTATTGGTCCAGGCCCGAAAAGCTCTGGCTGTGGGCGATGTCCGGCGAGCCCAAACCCTGGTCCAACAAGCCCGTGCCCTTCAGGTCAGCTTTCCTCCCTTGGGCGATAACCCGGATCGGGTTCAGCATGCCATCAACACCTATCAGCAACTGCGCCAAGCTGCGCAAACCAGCGGCTCCACCTTGGCTTTCCGACGGCAACAAGCTCAATTCTTGCTGGACCAAGCGTCATGGTTGCTCCGAGCCGGAGAGTTGGACGAGGCCGAGCGTTTGGCTCACGAAGCTCAACGGCTGGGTGTAAGCTACAGCCCCTATGAACTCAACCCTCAAGGGCTTCTGGCCCAAATTGACCGCATCCGCCGTCGTGCTCAGGCTCAACCGACTTCCGGGCCAGTGCTCCGGTTTGCCCCCGGGGCGATCTCTCCTGAAGTGGCTCAAAAGAAGCAGCATGTTCAGCGTTTGCTGGCTCAAGCTCGGGAAGCGATCCGTCAGAAGCGTTGGGACCAAGCCACGGCCTTGCTGCGTCAGGCCGAATCGTTGGGAGTGCCAGCGGCGGCATATGGCCCCCGGGACGATCGGCCCGAGCTGGTACGACGCGATCTGACCCGAGCCATGAAACGCCAAAACTCCGCCGCTGCGACTCCAGCGGCCCACATCACCGGCACTCAACATCCTCGCGTCCTGTTCCAACAAGCCGAAGCGGCCTTGCAACGCGGCCAATTGGACCTGGCTCGCCGGTTGTTCCTGGAGGCCGAAAAACACCAAGACCAACTCGATCCCACCACTCGCCAACAGCTCCAAGGGCGTTTGGCCTACTTGGGCCGTCAAAGCCCTGAAGAACTGCGTCAAGTGAGCCAGCAGCAAGCCTTGCTCCGCAAGCAAGTCTCGGCCCGACTGGCCGACGCCCAACGCCGCGCCCGAGAACTGCGCGACCAGAATCCCCAAGCCGCTTTGATGGTCCTGGAAGAAGCCCGGGTGATGGTCCAGAACTCCCCCTTGGACCCTGAAGCCAAACAACAACTGCTCTATCGGGTTGATGGGGACATTGAACAACTGCGCCGCTACATGGCCGAGAACGCTCCCTTGCTGGAGCTTCAGCAGCGCAACCAACAGGTGCTGGCCGATCTTCAGCGTCAGCGACGCCATCGCGTCGAGGTGCAACAGCGGCTGGCCGAGTTGGTGGACGAGTTCAACCGACTGATGGACCAGCAGCGGTTTGCCGAAGCCGAACTGGTGGCTCGCAAGGCCGAGGAGTTGGCCCCCGATGAGCCCATCGTTGCCCAACTGAAGTGGCAAAGCCGGTTCGTGCGGCGAATTATGCAAAACGCCCAAATCCGAGACGAAGCCGAACAGGGGTTTGTCGACGCCTTGGCTTCGGTGCAGGAATCGGCCATTCCGTTCGATGATCGCCAGCCGATTCAGTTTCCCACCACTTGGGAAGAACTGACCCGACGCCGCAAGCCCTTCCGCGGCACTCGTCAGCGAAGCCCCAAGGAACTGGAGATTGAGCAAAAACTCCGCACTCCGGTTTCCTTGCGGTTCAAAGACACTCCACTGCACGAGGTGATTGATTACCTAAGCCGTCTGGCCGATGTGAACATTCACTTGGACCCGCAAGGGCTAGCCGAAGAAGGGGTGAATCCCGATGTGCCGGTCACCATTGAGCTCAATTCGGAGATTCAGCTCAAGAGTGCCTTGAACCTGATTTTGGAGCCGTTGCACTTGGGCTATGTGATCAAAGACGAGGTGCTCAAGATCACCAGCGAGCGTGCCCGAAGCGGCGAGGTCTATACGGTCATCTATGATGTGGCCGATCTGGTGGTGCCCATTCCCAACTTCCTGCCCGATCCCAACGCTGGGCTGGCCGGAGCGTTGAGGAACGCCTATCAGAACGCCTTGTTCCCATTGGCATCTCGGGCAGCTCCGGTGTCCATCCTGGCCAGCAAGGATGGCGACCCGGCCACGAATGTGGTGATTGATAAAGCCGTGTTGGCCCAATTGGCTGCTCCTGGTGGGGGAAATGCAGGAGCGATGCCCGATCTGGGCGGTATTGCCACCCCAGGCGGCCCTGGTGGGACCAACCAAGGAGCTCAGCCTGACTTTGACAGCTTGATCCAATTGATCACCTCCACCGTGGCTCCAGACACTTGGGCCGAAAACGGCGGCCCCGGTACCATCGCCCCCTTTGAAGGAAACTTCTCGCTGGTCATCAGCCAAACCGAGGAAGTGCATCAGCAGATTGAAGACTTGCTCAACCAACTCCGTCGGCTGATGGACCTGCAGGTGACCATCGAAGTGCGGTTCATCACGCTGAATGACAATTTCTTTGAGCGGATCGGGGTGGACTTTGACTTTGATATTGACGACGACATTGATCGTCCATTCCAGGTGTTTGGTCGTCCGGCGGAGCAGGCCACGCTGTTCGCACCACCGGGTTCCATGGCGGTGGGAGCGGGCAATCCGCCTCGCAATGTTCAGGATCGGGACCATGGGCCTACCGTCATGGTCGGTATGTCGGCGCCCGGACTGTTCTCGGCCGACTTGGACATCCCGGTCTCCCAAGGAAGCTTTGACTTGGCCGTGCCGCAGTTTGGCGGATTCCAGCCGGGAGCAGGTGCCCAGTTGGGATTTGCCATCCTCAGCGACTTGGAAGCCTACTTCTTCATCGAGGCCTCCCAAGGCGACCGGCGGAGCAATGTGCTCCAGGCTCCCAAAGTCACACTGATGAACGGTCAGGCTGCCACGGTGAGTGACTTCACCTTCAGCCCGTTTGTTATCAGTGTGATTCCGGTGGTGGGCGACTTCGCCGTTGCTCAACAGCCGGTCATTATGGTCCTGAACGAAGGAACGCAGTTGTCGGTTCAGGCGGCGGTGTCGGCTGATCGGCGGTTCGTGCGGCTGACGGTGATGCCCACCTTCAACACCATCGGTAATGTGGAAGAGTTCACTTTCAGCGGCTCGCAGAGCACTTCGGAGACTTACGGCCCAGTGGGCGAAGTGGTGCCCAATCGGCCCACTCAACGAGTCCAAAGCCAACAGGGCACCACGGTGCAGTTGCCCAGCTTCTCCATCTTCAATGTAGCCACCACGGTCAGTGTGCCCGATGGCGGAACAGTGTTGCTGGGCGGCATCAAGCGCTTGGCCGAAGGTCGCAACGAATTCGGCGTGCCCATCTTGAGCAAGCTCCCCTATGTGAACCGGTTGTTCCGCAATGTGGGCATTGGACGCGAAACCCAAAGTCTGCTGATGCTGGTCACCCCACGGATCATCATCAACGAGGAAGAAGAGCGGATTCAAACCGGATTGGGCCAGCCGTAAGAGGATGGCAGTCCAGCAGGCCGCTTGGGAAGAACCCAGGCGGCCTTTTTCTTTGCGCCTCGGTGGTTTGCTCCCCCAGGAGGCAGGGATTAGACTTAGCAAGGAAACTGCTGCCCCTTTAGTACACACACCTGCCCGCCTCCTGTAAAGCTCAAAGGAGCCTCTTATGCAACGCGCGGTGTTGTGTCTGCTGAGTTCTTTGGTACTGGTTGCCCCGGCTTGGGCTCAACAAATCCGCTACTTGCAAGGCCACGAAGACAGCGTCTATGCCGTGGCCGTCTCTCCGGACGGAAAGTTCATCCTCAGTGGCAGCTTTGACAATACGGCCCGATTGTGGGACCGACACACTGGCCAAACGGTGCGCGTGTTGCGAGATCATCAGCGACTGGTGCTTACCGTAGCTTTTTCGGCCCAAGGGGGCTTGATGGCCACCGGAGGACTGGACAACACGGTTTGGGTCTATGAGGTGCCACATTCTTCACCGGTGGCTGAGGTGCCCTTGTCGGCTGCTCCGGTGGCACTGGCTGCTTTGCCAGGAGGAAAGCAATTTCTAGTAGCCGACGCAACCGGGAGAATCTTTCTTTGGGATGTAGCCTCGGGAAAGTCGGTCCGCAGTTTCTCGGGCAACGCGGCTCCCGTGCAAGCTCTCTCCACCAGTGCCAATGGAGCGTTTTTCCTGGCGGCGGATCAAACAGGAGTGATCCGCGGATGGAGCCCCAACCAGTCCCAGCCCCAAGGAGCCGTAGGTGTGCTGGACTGCCGGTTTTTGCTCATTCGGGCGGACAACAAGACCGTGCTGGCCGTGGACTCGCAGGGGGTGGTGCGTCAGTTGAGTTGGCCTCCGATCCCGGGAAAACCGCTCCCCGCATTGCCTGCTGCGGCTACGGCCCTGGCTCTCTCGCCCAACGGTGCCCTGGTGGCCGTGGGCACGCAAAGCGGAACCTTGCTGGTTTTCAACCGCGCCGAGGGCAAGCTTCTGCGGCAAATCAACACCCCGGAACCCATCACGGCTTTGACCTTCCTAAGAGACAACGCCTCCGTGGCCACCGGACACCCAAGCGGAGCGATCAGGTTGTGGAAGGCGGCCGATGGTTCCCTGCTGGCCGAGATACTGGGCCATCATGGCCCTGTGCAGGCCCTGGCTCCTCATCCGGACAACCAACGGTTTGTGAGTGCCGGAGCTGATGGTCGGGTGGCGTTCTGGAGTCGGAGTGTTTCACCTGGGCGAAGTGGCAAACTTCCTCAGCCCCCCCTTCTGGCAGCTTGGAAGCCCGACTTGTCCGAATTGGCCGTCGCTTTGGCCGACAAGACGGTGGTTTTGCTGCGGGCCCAAGATCTGAGCGCTCAGGGCAAGCTGCAAGGGCTCTCGGCTCCCGCTGTGGCTCTAAGCTGGCGCAACGACTCCACGCAAGTGCTCGTGGCCACCCAAGACGGCAAGTTGCATGGGTTCCAACGCTCCGATGGGAAGCTGCTTTGGAGCCAAGAGGTGGGCCAGAAGATTCAACAAGTGGCTTTGACCGCACAAGGGCCTCAGGCAGCGGTCGTCTGGGGCCAGAACAAACTACGCCTAATGGAAGCCAAACCCCAGGGCAAAGTGCTCCTGGAAGTCCAACTTCCCGGTCCGGCTCTGGCTCTGGGATTCTCCGCCGACGGAAAGCACCTGATCAGCATCACCTCCGGGGCTGTCCAATGGTGGAGTGCAGGGAAAAACCAGCCGGTGCGCGAATTGAAACTCCCCCGAGTAGCTCAGGCTGCTTCTCTGCTCCCAGGCGGAAAACTTCTCGCCGTGGTTCTCCAGGACGGAGTGGCCCAAATCTATCAACTAGCTGACGGAAAACGCACTCAGGAGTTCAAACTGACTCGGGCCGTCTCCAGGGTGTTCCTCACTCCCGATGGGCAATGGCTACTGGCACTCCAGGGGGATCAGGCTTGGTTGTGGCATGTGCCCTCTGCCCGATTGGCCCAACGGTTTGCCTTGGGCCCCAAGGTGGTGGCTGCCGGATTGCTTCCTGGGTCAGCAGGGGTGCTGAGCCTGGCCGGGACTGGTCAGGCCCAGTTGCATCCAAAAGCCTTCGTGGCTCAACTGCCTGCTCAAGCCGGGCCCGTGCGCAATCTGGTCCTTCACAGCTCAGGCACTCAGGCGTTTTTGATTGGCCCGGACGGAAAGCTCCACGCTTGGAATATTGGCCAGCCGGAGAAAGCCAAGCCGGTGCGTACTTTTTCCGGCTCGCAAGGATCGCTTGCTGCGGTGGCCTTGAGCCCCAACGCTCGCTACCTGATCGCCGCCAGTGGGAAGAAGCTGTGGATTTGGAACCCGGCCAACGGCCAACTGGAAGGCCAACTGGAGCTTCCCCAAGCGGTGCACACTTTGAGCTTCGCTTCGGACAATCGTCGTGTGTTGGTGGGCACGGCTCAAGGGGCGTATGTGATAGATGTGCAAGCCAAGCTTGTGCTGGAATCCTGGCCCCAGCCGACCTCATCGGTCCTGGCAGTTTTTGTGCCCGATGGGTCCACGGTGCTGGCGGCTGGAAAGCAAGCCTGGAAGTGGACCCCTGGTGTATCCCGAGCTGTGCGCACTCGGGCCGCTTCGTTGGTAGCCGCTGCGGGTTTGCCCAATCGGAACCAATTTGCGTTGAGTTTTGCCGACGGGCAGGTGGAGCTTTGGGACGCAGGCCGCCTGGCCCTGGTGCGGCGGTTCCAAGGGCACTCTGGAGTGGCGAATCGCCTGGCCTTTAGTGGCAATGGGCAGTTGCTCGTGGCCACTACAGGACAAGCCCTGTTTGTGTGGCGTATCAACGGCCAGCCCCTGGCTCAAACCACCTTGCCGGTCAAAGCCCAAGCTCTGGTCGTAGATGGCCAGGGGCAAAAGATCCTCCTGGGAGGGGTCAACGGCCGCATTTACAACTTTTCTTACAGAGAGCAAGGCAACCAGCGTCGCCTGGAACTGGGTCAGCAGTTGACCGGACATACCAAGCCGGTGCAGGCGTTGCTATTGCTGGAAGATGGCCGAAGCCTGTTCTCTGCCTCTGAGGATCAGAGCTTGAGGCGTTGGGTGGCAGCTTCGGCAGTGGCTCGGCATGTGCTTCGGGGACATCGGGATCGGGTCTATGCCGTGGCTTTCAGCCCCGATGGAAAACGCCTCGCTTCGGCCGCGGCCGACAACACGGTGCGACTCTGGGACACCAACACCGGGAAAAACTACGCCACATGTTCGGGGCACAACGGGCCGGTTTACGCCGTGGTATTCCTGCCCTCGGCCGAGCAACTGCTCAGTTGCTCGGCAGATCGCACCGTGCGGTTGTGGAATGCCGCCAGTGGGAAACTCGTTCGTCAATGGACACAGGGAATTGATGAACCGCTCTACAGCCTGGATGTTGCCCAAGACGGCAAGCGTTTTTTGGGAGCCGGGCTGGGCAAGCGGTGGCTGCTTTGGTCCGTGGAGCAAGATGCTCCCTTGCGCTCCACGGCGGGGCACACTGACTACATCTATCAGGTGCGCTACAATCCCCAAGGCACCCGGGTGGCCACATTGGGCTATTCGGGTCAGTTGATCATCTGGGACCTGGAAGGAAAGCCCCTTTACAAGCAAAAATTGCCCGTCAAAGCGGCCTTTGCCCTGGCCTACACGCCCGATGGAAGCGAACTGGTGTTGGGCACTTCGGATGCTCGGGTGCTGATTTTCACTCTTCCGTCTCAGGCCCGATGAAAACCCCTCTCTGGAAACCTATTCCTCGGCTGCGGAGCGGTGGTGATGCGAGTGGGGCTGGTGGGCTATCAAGGATGCGGCAAAAGCACGCTGTTTAGTTGGCTCACCGGAGTGGCTCCGGACCCTCGGGCCCACCAAGGCCAAAAAGCCATGGCCCAACTGGAAGACCCCCTGCTGGAGCAGCTCCAGCAGATTTACCAAGCCCGACGCGCCACTCCGGCTGCCTTGGAGCTGGTGGACACTCCAGGTCTGAACCGCTCCGGCGAAGGCAACGCAGCACGCCTGGCTGCGCTGCGCGAAGTGGACGCTTTGGCCGTGGTGGTGCCTGTGTTTGCCGGTGCCGACCCTCAGCAAGATCTGAAGCAGTTTCACGAGGATTTGTTGCTGGCCGATTTGGAGATTGTTTCCCGACGCATTCAGCGGCTGGAACAATCGGTCAAAAAGCCAAAACCCAACCGAGAACAAGAGCTTGAAGAATTGGAAGCCCTTCGGAAACTCCAAGCCCAACTGGAGCAGGGCCGGCCGATTGTGGTGGAGGAGCTGAGCCGGACCCAGTATCAGGCCACGCGCTCCTTTCGCCTCTTTGCGGAAAAGCCTCAAGTGGTGATCCTCAATGTGGCCGAGGATCAGGCCGGAGAGGAAGATCACCAGCGGTGGCAACAACAACTGCCCGAAGCTGTGGTGGTCCCACTGGGCTTTGAAGTGGAAACTCAATCCTTGCCCACCGCACAACGCGAGCAGTTGGCCCAAGAGTTCGGCATCGTTCCCGTGGAGCGTCAACAAGTGTTGGAGGCCATCCTGGAAGCCTCAGGCCAGATGGTGTTTTACACGGGCAATGCCAAAGAGGTTCGGGCGTGGCTGTTGCCCCAGGGAGCGACGGCCCTAGAAGCGGCGGCCAAGATTCACACGGACCTTGCCCGAGGGTTCATTCGGGCGGAAGTGGTTCCGGCTCCGGAGCTTGTGCGGTGCGGGAGCCTCCGGGAAGCCAAAGCCCAAGGACTCGTCCACCTGGAACCCAAAACCTACAAGGTCCAGCCGGGCGACCTGATCTTGGTGCGACACAATTAGCGGCTCTTTGCCACCGGAGAGGCTTCTGGTGGCAAATTGGCGATTTTTGCCGTGTTCTGCCGCGGGTCCTTTGACCACCTGCTGCAAAGTGCCGCTCAAAATTGCTGCAAGGTGTTTTGTTTTTCACTATCTGGGTGTACGAGGACGGGTGATAGGGGAAAAAAGGGCCCTTTTCGCAACCTGTTGTTTTGAAATAACTTACCGACTTCTACACAAGTGAGCACGGGCAAGTTTTGGGTTTTGGCACACAGGTTGCCCAAAGAAGGGACAAGCCGGCTGAAAAAGATTCATCGTCCGAAGCGTTCATCATGACCCGATTGCCCATCATATCCCCAGCCGGCCCAGAGGGTTCCTGACGCAAGGTGCGGAACCGATGCCCCTCTGCGGTTCCGTTGGTTGCTGAGGAGGCAACCCGTCAGTGACCCTCTTTTTTGTTGCGCTTTTCCTTGGCCACTCATCGCAAGCTGCTCATTTTTGTTATCTTTCCCATTCTTACACGCTATCCAGCAGTTGCGCTACCCAGGGGGCCCGATCCTGGCGGATGTGCACCCAGCGCCCTTGCACTTCCAACGCTCCGGCGGCAAACAGGGCAATGGCCAGGGGATACAACTCGCGCTCGGCGGCTTGGACTCGGGCAGCCAGGGTTTCCACCGTGTCGCCTTCCAGCACCGGCACAGCGCGCTGAAGCACGATGGGACCGTGATCGTACTGGTTGTCCACAAAGTGCACCGTGCAGCCGGTCAGCTTGCATCCATAGCGCAACACCGCCTCGTGAACCCGATGGCCGTAGTATCCCTTGCCACAAAAAGCCGGAATGAGCGAAGGGTGGATGTTCATCACCCGGTTTTCCCACCGCGGAGGAATGCGAAGCAGTTTGACATAACCGGCCATGACGATCAGATGGGGCTGGTGTTGCTCCACCAGAGAAAACACCTGCTGGCTGA
Source organism: Planctomycetota bacterium (assembly GCA_024279285.1). GTDB lineage: Bacteria > Planctomycetota > Planctomycetia > Pirellulales > S012-138 > S012-138. The sequence goes on along the minus strand of JAJRRR010000004.1, from coordinate 43,090 downwards.
ACTGCTCCACCGAAGCAAACTCCCGGCGCAGGCACACCGAGGTGGGCACGCCTGCCTGGGCGGCGATTTGCAGCCCTCGGGCATCGGGACGGCTGGAATGGACATGCACCACTTGGGCATCCAATTGTCCAGCCCGGATTCGGGCCAACAGGTTTTCCAGAGTGCTGCCTCGCCCAGAGAGCAGCACTCCCAGCCGGATCGGCGACAACGGAAATTGCAGCTCTTGGCTCATCATGGAACAGACCACACAATAGGGCTCAATAGCTTGCGGCTTTTTGAGCTTAGAACTTTCCGGATCGTCTTGCCAGAATCCCCGGCGGAACAGATCGCCACGGGGTAAGATGGGCTGCGTTGACCGGACCAGGAGGCGGCGCTATACTTGGCAAGGTCAAGCCTTTGGAAGCAGACGGTGGCTGTAGCTCAACTGGTTAGAGCGCCAGACTGTGGATCTGGAGGTTGGGGGTTCGAGTCCCCTCAGCCACCCTGGCAGAAGGCCCGGTCCAAGTGGCCGGGTTTTTTGTTGGTGTTCTGAGAATCCAACCTTTTGCAGCGAAGCAAGTTGTAGCAGCCACTTTCCCAGCAAAGGGCGCTCCGATGCGATTTGTAAAAATGCACGGGGCCGGGAATGACTATGTGTATGTGGACTGTTTTTCTCAGCCCCAGCCGGAAAATCCCGCTCGCGTGGCCAAGCTGGTTTCCGACCGTCATTTTGGCATTGGGAGCGATGGGCTGATTTTGATCTGTCCTTCCCAAGTGGCCGATGTGCGCATGCGGATGTTCAACGCCGATGGATCGGAAGCCCAAATGTGCGGCAACGGAATCCGCTGCGTGGCCAAGTATGTTTACGACCACGGCTTGTGCCGTCAGGAGCAAATTCGCGTGGAAACCGGTGCAGGAGTGCTGACCCTGCAAGTGCAGGTGGGCGAAGACGGCAAAGTGGCCCGGGTTCGGGTGGACATGGGCCCTCCGCGTCTCCAAGCCCAACAAATCCCCACTACCCTGCCCGGCGATCCGGTCGTCCACGCCCCCTTGAAAGTGGAAGACCGCACTTTTGAAGTCACTTGCGTTTCGATGGGCAACCCGCACTGCGTGATCTTCGTGCCTCAAATCACCGACGAGTTGGTCCACCACTGGGGTCCTAAGATTGAACACCACGAGGCCTTTCCTCAGCGGGTCAATGTGGAGTTTGTGGAGGTGCTTTCGCCGGATCGGGTTCGGGTGCGTGTGTGGGAGCGAGGCACGGGCGAAACTCTGGCCTGCGGAACTGGGGCCTGTGCCGTATGCGTGGCCGGAGTGCTGACCCAACGGACCCACCGGGACCTCGTTGCCCTGCTCCCCGGAGGAGAGCTTCTTCTGTCTTGGAACGCCCAGGATGATCATGTATATATGACCGGCCCGGCTGTGGAGGTGTTTGAAGGCACATGGCTCCTCCCCTTGGAGTAAGGAAGCTCGGATGCCGGCGAGTCGGGACAGGGCAAGCCTTCAAGGGGGAGTGGCTCAGGCGTGCAAACGGCTCTTGCGCACCTGGGGACTGAAGTCCACCGCCTTGGGCCTTTCGGCTCTGGTGCGCTGGTGGATGAGCACGCTGGACTATCGCATCTGGTACGCCGATCCATCGGTGGATCCGGCCCGAGAGGAATTTCACCGCAGGGGAATTTATATTTTCTGGCACGAATACATCCTGTTTCCGCTTTATCTTCGGGGCGGATGTCGGCTGACGATGCTATTGAGTCGCCATCGGGATGCGGACTTGCTGGCGGTGGCGGCTGGGTACTTTGGCTTTGATCATGTTCGGGGTTCCAGTCGGCGAGGGGGGTTGGAGGCGCTGGTGCAGTTGTTGCGTCGGGCCCAACGGATGAACCTTACCCTCACCCCCGATGGACCACGCGGACCTCGGAGACATCTGGCCCCGGGAGCCGTGTATCTGGCCGCCCGCACCGGAATGCCGCTAGTGGCGATGGGGTTTGGCTATGATCGCCCCTGGCGGCTTCCCACTTGGGACCGCTTTGCCATTCCTCGGCCCGGCTCCAGGGCACGAGCTGTGATCGGTCCGCCTCTGTTCATCCCGCCCACCAAAGACCGAGCCACCCTGGAAAAGTATCGCCAGCAAGTGGAACAGTTACTCAACCGCCTCACCTGGGAAGCCGAAACCTGGGCAGCCAGCGGACGACGCCGAGCAGGGGAATTGCCCTTGGTGAAAGCTTCCGCAGGACGCTGGTGGCGACGCCGAGCCAGGGCAGCTTGAACCCCACTGCGGTCCCTGAGTCTTGAAAGAGAAACTGCCTCCCCCCTTCCATCTTCGGCTCGCCAAGATTGCCAGGCTCACTTTTTCAGTGATCGCAAGTAGGCGTACAAATCGGCCAGGTCCTGGTCGGTGGCTTGATCCAGAAGTCCCTCGGGCATGAGCGATCGGGCGCTGGGCACAATTTGTTCCACCTGATCGGCCGAAAAGCGCACGGTGGTTTCTGGGCCGGTTTGTAGCAGCGTTCCTTCGGGCGATTCATAGACCACCAGTCCGTAAAACACCTGGCCGGATCGGGTCAACACCATCTTGGTGCGATACAAGGGGGCCACATCGCGGCTGGGGTCCACGATGGCCATCATCAGGTCCAGAGGGGCGAAGCGTTGGGCCACCCCGGCCAAGTCAGGGCCCAAGCGACGCACCCCACGATGACACAAATGACATCGCAACCGCTCAAACACCACCTTGCCCCGATCTGCGTCTCCCGAGGACCACTCAATCCGCCGGAGGCGCTTGCGCCACTGGTCCAGGTTGCGAGCCGAAGAAGCAGCCACTTGGGTTGCCACTTGCGGCCAACGAGGTTTAATCTGCTCAAGCCACCATCCAAGCAACGCTTTGCCATCTCGCACAGGAGCCGGAGAGTCCGGGGAACGATCCTGAAAAACCCAGTGCCAAAGCAAGCGATGAAGTGCCTGACGCACTTGGGCAAGCTCCCGATAGGGGGCCGAGCGCCCCAGGGCCCCGAGAGCCGCAGCAAGCTCTGACTCTTTCACCTGAGCAGAAAGAGAAGTCAAAGCTTCCGCCGCCGCTTGAACCACATGCGGCTGAGGAGAACTCAGGGCCTGAACGAACACCTGACGGTCTTCTGGGCGAGGCCATCGGGCCATTTGAACCACCACCAGGTCCCGAAGGGCCGGTTCCTGAGCCAACGGGCGAAGCACTGGCAAGGCTTCCTCAGGCGGCAGGTGGCTTACCAACAGGATCAACTCGGCGGTCCATTGTTGGGGGTCGTCCCGGTCAGACCATCGGCCAAGCAGAACTCGAGCCGCCTGAGCACGCAGCTTTTTAGGCAGCAGGAGAGCAAACCCCGCCTGCTCCGGCAGTCGGAACAGGGGGTTGCGGATTAGCTCCGGGCCCAACTGCTCATCGTGTCGCAAAAGCTCCTTCACGGCTTCGCCCACCCGAAGCGGCCAGTTGCGGCTGGGGTGCATTCCTCGGGCGGACATTTTTTCCGGCAAACGCAAGACGGCCTCGGCGCACCGGCGACGGAAAAACCCACTGCGAGAACCCGGAATCCCTGCTGCACATATCAGCCAGTGCACATCATCCACCGGAGAGCTTTCATTGGTCCACTTTCGGGCCAGCAGGTCCAGCATCTGGGGAACCGGATGGCGGAGGGCACAGGCCACTCGGGCCAGTTCGTAGTCCAACGCCCGATCCCCTGAGGGAAAACGCTCCGCCACCAAAGTGGCAATCTCCCGTTTCATTTGCTCCGAGAGCTGTTCGTGCCAGCGGAAAGTGTAGCCGGCAAGCACATCCGGTTTTTGCACGCTGGGGTCTATGTCCCCACAGCCCAACTGAACCAAGCGCACCAGTTCCAATTGGGTCGGCACATCTTTGTGGCTTTGCCAAAGTTCCAACAGGCTTCGCAAAAATCGCTCGTCCACTCGGGTTAGTCGCCACGCTTGGAGGTAGAAGTTGGCCAGGGTTCGGGCCAAGTGATAGGGGGAGTCAGCAGGAGCCGGGAAGTGATCCACGCCCCAACGCCTGGCCACCGTGCGAGCCACTAGCCGCACTCGCCGCCAAGGACTGGCCAGGCCCAAGTCCCAACGCGGTTGCACTCTCAGGTTTTGGGCCACCTGGGGATCGCATCGCAGGAGAGCTTCCCAGGTCCATCGGGCCACCCAGGGCTGGTGCGTCTCGCTCCAGCGACACAGAAGTTCCACAGCCTGGCGATCCTGGGGATGACACAAGCCCAGGGCCCAAGCCAACCGGGCTTGCACCCGAGGGCTGTCCGGCTTCCATCCGGCCAGCTTCTTGCGTAGTTGGAGCGGCACTCCAGCAAAGCACTCCACCAGCACCTCCACCGCCCGAACGCGACAAAGCTCTGGCCAGTTGGGATCAAGCACCACTTGGGCAAAAGGAGCAGGCCCCAGGTGGCGAGCCAACGGCACCCAACGAGCCCGACTCCACGCACTCAAAGGCTGTGGAGCTTGCAGCACCAGGGCCAAAGGATCGGAGGGTTGCTTGGGTTCAGAGACGGGAGCTTTGGGGCCTTGGTAGCGGATGACGAACACGCTGCCTCGTGTCCCTCGGCCCCCGACAGCCACATACATTTCCCCCTGAGGACCTACCGCCACATCCACCGGAGCTAGTCCCGTGTGGCCCACCGATTCCAAAAAAACTTCCCGCCTGGCCCGAAGCTCCGCCCCTTGCACCTCCAGGCGGAAAAAGTACACGCGACCCAAGGTCCAGCAACAAGTAAACAGTCCGTTGTGGTACCGCCGAGGAAACGCCCAATGCCGATAAACCACTGCTCCCGTGGGCGAACCTCGCCCGATGGCAAAAGTCCAGGGTGCAACATCGGGGAACCACGGCGGACGATTCCAACTGCGCCGCCATCCCTGGAGAACCCAACCGTGGTGGACTCCCCAGGCCACATCAAAGAGCCGATTGGGGGCATACCAGGGCAAGTGATGATCGCGCTCCCCGTCGGCGTCCACCAGCAGAAGCGCCCCCCAGGGCCAAAACGCCGCGTCGTAGGGGTTTCGGAACCCATGGGCCAACACTTCTATGGGTTTTCCCCCAGGACCAATACGCACAATGGCCCCATTGTGAACTTGCCGAACCGGGGAAAAGGGAGTGCCCACATGACGCTCATCCACTTGGGCATCGTTTCCGCAGATGATATACCACCAGCCATCCGGACCGCGAAGCACGCCGTTGGCTCCGTGTTCGGGATGTCGCAAGTGGGTCCACACTTGCACGGGTCCTTGCAACTTCTGGCCTGATGGGGCCCAAGGCAAAAAGCCCACCACATTGTCCCCAGTGAAAACCAGTCCTTGGTCGTCCAGATAAAGGCCATGGGCACCACTTCCGGGTTGTTGGGACAGCAGCACCGCCCGATCCGCCCGACCGTCTCCGTCTTCGTCCACCAGGCGTTTGACATACTTGGGCCCTGCCACGATCACATGCCCCTGGTGGTCCACGGTCATGCTGAAGATGTTGTGGGCCAGTTGGTCAGGGGCGAACAGGCGGATTTCAAACCCTGGAGGCACCCGAAATCCCGACTCTTCCTCGCCCTCCTGCCCCAGCAAGACTCCTACTTGGAACCCCACGGCTCCCAAACTCAAAAGCACAAGCCCTAGATGCCAAAAGCAGCGTTTGGGACAAAGCGTGTGGGAATGCATCGGGCACACCTACGGAGTGCGAGCCACGACATCCGGTCCGTAAAGGGGAAGATGACGATAGTACACTTCCAGGATCAACAGATGCAAAGCAGTGACATAGATGCGTCCTGCGGCGGGTCCCCAACGATCCGGCACCGGAACCAAGGGGTCCCAACTCCCAGCCAGAGGGCCTTCTTTCACTTGGGTTTCCAATAGCACCTGGCGTTGGTGACGATTCCACACCTGCCAATGCTCTCCGCCTACATGGAACATTACCTGGGTGGCGTAGTACCAGTAGTAGGCATCTCGCTGAGCCCCTTGGGCGGTGTAGCGGGGGAGATGGTTTCTCAGGTATCGGGCTCCTTGTTGGAGCATGGGTCCTTGAGGCGAATGGCCCAGGTAAAGTTGCATCAGCAGCGCTTCGGCAGTCATGGCTCGGCTGGGGGTGCGTTGGTGCTGGTAGCGAGCCGAGGGACGATAGACATAAAGGCCGGGGTTTTGGGGCCATTGAGCCCGAGCCAACCACGAGCGAAGCCGGTCATAGACCTGCCGGGGCACTTCCAGTCCGGCCAGCTCGCCACTTTTCAGGGCCATGAGTTGCCAACCACTGACCGAAGTGTCCGTGCCCACCCCAGGCCGATAACGCCATCCGCCCAAGGTGGGATGTTGAGCGGCCACGATGAACTGCAAAGCTTTTTGAGCCGGGAGGCGAAGCTGGGGATCCTGGGTCATTCCATAAGCTTCGCACAACGCAATGGCCGCGATCCCGTGGCTATAAAGCCACGCATAACGCGAGCCTCCGGTGAACAAGTCGCCGTTGGGTTTTTGGTGGCGAATGAGCCATTGCAATCCGGCAGCCACTTGAGTGCGGTATTTGCCTTCCAGGTGGGTATATCCGGCCCCTAGAAAAGCCAGCAGGGCCAGCCCCGTGGCAGCGGTGTCGGAGTGCATTTGAGCAATACCCACGCCTGGGCCATAGCCTTTGCCTTCGGCAAACCGGTGCAAGCTCCAACTTCCATCGGGCATCTGGTGGCGAGCCAGGAAAGCCAGTCCGGCTTCCACGGCGGCTTCGGTTTCTGGGGAGCCACCTCGGCTTTGGGCCACCTGGCCTCGGCGTCGGGGGTCTCGGGCTTGGAAGGCAGGTCGGGCCCGACGGGCAACCGGCACTTCCTCCAGCCCCGGAGCTGATGCCCGAGGCAAGCGAAACCTCCGGGTGGTCGAGGCTGCTTCAGCCGCCGAATGTCCTCGGGGACGCACCACCACGGACCCTGTCCCTCCACCGGACAATCTGCCCAGGTGGGAGGCTGAAGATCGGGCCACCACTTCCAGAGGCTGTTTGCCCAAGCTGCGCTCAGATGCTGCTTCTCCAGGGCCTTCCGCTTCGGCAACGGTTGCTTTGGGAGAACCGGCAACCTTTTCCGCTTGAGCAACAGGAGCCACGGGAGCTGACAGAAGCGGTCCACCTGGCTTGGTTCGGGGTAGAGTGCCTTCCTTTGCCGGAGCTTCCGCAGAGCCGCGTTCTTGGAGACTGAGCCCTCGGGCGGCAATCCCCTGGCGTGCCGCATGCTCCGAACCTGGAAGCTCCTGCGCCACGGTGCCAGGAGCCGCCGTGGCCGATTGGTCAAGGGCAACCGGCGCCTTATTCCGCCCAGGCAATGAACCTGTTCCCTGAGCCGTGGTTGAAGCCACACCCTCAGACAAGGCGGAGCTTTTGGTTTCGTCGCCGGAGCTTTTTGCCAGGGGGGCATTCACACTTGCAGCTCCTGACTCGGGGAGAGAAGCAACCGCTCGGGAACGCTGCACAAGCGAACCATGCTGGGATCGGGCTCCACCAGGATTTTCTTGCAAGCTGCCGGAAGCTCTACCCTGCGCGGCCGAAGCAATCGTTTGGGACAAGGACGAACTGCCTTTGCCCAAAGGACTACTCAGCCCTTGACCAGAGAAGGCAAGCCTGGAGTCGGAAACAGGGCTTAGCTTTTCTCCCAATGAAGTCTCTCCCGAAGAAGCTGTGGGAGTAAGCGTGCCAGACCCGGAACCGTTGGCCTGAGCCGCAGCAGCCATAGCTTGAGGAGCCGGAACAGCCAGGCGACCTGGGCTGACCTTCTGCCGAGCCAAAGCTACAGCTTGTCCCGACAAAGAGCCTGAGCCCAGTGGCTGCTTGCCTTTCAAGCTTCGTCGGGCTGAAGCCACCTGCGAGCCTAGGGCAGAAGCTCTCCCTGTGCCAGGTGGCGGAGCCTCAGCGCTGGTGGCACCCCGGGCCGAAGCCTCCTTTCGGTTCAAAAGACCCCCAGGAGCCACAGGTTCAGGGGCCACTTGGGCCGATCCCGCTGAGGGAACCGCAGCGGTGGTTGCAGCCACCTGAGGCACGGGTGCCCTTTGACGAGCAGGAGTGGCTGAGACCGACGAACTCAACTGCGGCTCATGGGGAACCGTCCGAGCTTGGGCCACCTTCCCAACCGACGCGGCACCTGAGGACGCATTGCCACCTGGAAGTGCAAGCCTCGGCAGCTCTATGACGGGGGCTTCCCGAATCCGACGACGCTGCACTCCAGCCGAATCCGCCAACTCCACCTGGCCCCTAGAGGCTCTGGCCGGTGCTTGGGCCGAAGCGCGGACCGAGGCCTCCACCGCCGCAAGTCGTTGACGACGAATTTTTACCTGGGCCCCTTGGGGCGGAGCAACCTCCCGGCGAGAAGGCAATTGGGCCTGCACCCGAGCCGAAGTCAAGGGCTCCGGCCTTGTTTTCATCCGAAGCGGTACAGCTTCCAAGGGGCGCTTGCTCACTTGAGTGTGAAGCTGCACCTGGTCGGCTTTCTGCTGGGCCACAGAAGGACGCAAAGGGGCTTGAACACTTGGGGTCTCGGACACCTGAGGTTTTTGCCACCGTAGAGACGCCCCAGGGGCCAAGTCCGTCTGGTGTTGAGGGCGTCGGGGGGAAAGGGTCCGAGGGCGAGCTGACGAAGCAGCCACCTGGGGAACCGCAGACACCTGAACCGGCGAATGTCGCACTGCGGATCGCTCCACCTCCACTGGAACCGAAGCAGTGGGCTGCTGAGGCAGAGCTTGAGGGTGGGTGATTTCCGGGTCCAGGGACTCCTCAGGCCGAGGGCGTCCATAATTGGTCAGCGTGATCTTGGGCGGCTGTTTGGTTGTCGGGGACCGGGTGCGAGCCAGAATGGTTTTCAAATAAATTGGCACCACATAAAGCACCACGGCCAACAACAAATGCAATCCCAAGGCCATCAACACGGCCAGTTGCATTCTTCGGGCACCGCGTCGGGTGCTGACCCAAAAGGTACCCACGATCAACGCCAACACCGTGGCTCCCACCACAGCCAGATGGAACCAGGCGTTGCGGAACCACACGGGATGGTCAAACTCGCCCAGGGCTCCGATCAGCCCGGCCACACACCCACCCAGGATGACCAGCAGCCCGTTGATCGGCCAAAGCTGCTCATCCCAGGCGCTTTCCCATTCCCAATGCACCCGACGAATTCGGTGGCGTTTCATGGGCTAAGGGCCTTGTGGTTCCTGGGCCAGCACATAGTAGTCGCGGATTCCCACCTTGTTGCACAAGTCCATGACGGTAACGATCGGTTGCCAACGGCAGCGGCGATCGGCCCGAATGCCAACCTGCTGGCGCCCCGGATTGCTGGCCGCCGCCTGGCGAAGCAGCTTCTCCAGCTCGTGCAAGGAATACTGCCGCGTGCCCACAAAGTAACGCCCTTGCTGGTCAATGTTGACCAGGATTTCCTTAGGCCGGGAGATCAAGGGGGCAGCCTGAGCCGCCTCGGGCAACGCCACATCCAGCCACCGTTCCTCCTCCTCAAATCGCGTGGCCACCAGGAAAAAAATCAACAGCAAAAACACCACATCAATAAGCGGTGTGAGGCTCAACGCCCCAGTGACCCGACTCCGGCGTATCTGAACACTCATGGCTGCACGGGAAAAGTGGTTTCCGCAGGTACGGTTGGCTTTGGCGCGATGGATCAGGTTTTTTCCACAGACGGCGTGGTAGCCGGTTCAGGCTCCCGAGCCGGAGTGCCCGAAGGCCGCAAACGCAGCTTCCCTTCAAAACGCTCCAACTGAGGCAGCATGTTCAGCAGCAATTCTTCCACTTCACGAAGCAGACTCTGGATGCGTCCTTCTAGCCAATGAGCCAGCACTGCCGCCGGAATCGCCACCGCCAAACCGGCAAAAGTGGTCACCAAAGCCGTGTAGATGCCGTCGGCCAGTTGTTCGGCTTTGTTGACCTGGGCATAGCCAGAAGCGGTAAGAAAGAAGGCCTTGATCATCCCCCAGACCGTGCCCAACAGGCCCAGCAAAGGCGTCACTGCGGCGGCCAGAGTCAACGGACGCACATTGGCATAGAGTCGGTCGGCCTCGCGTTGCATGGCATCTTTGACGGCCATTTCCACCTCGGCATGAGGGCGGCCCACCTTGAGCATCACTGCCCGAATGACATTGGAAGCCGCCGAAGGCAACCGCTGACACAATCGGTACACGCGCCGAGGGTCCAGCCCTCCGGGGCTTTGGGCCACTTGGGCCAACTGATCCACAAGCTCCTGGGGCAAAATCCTTCGCCGTCTCAGAGCCAGCGTGCGCTCAATCCCATATACCGCCACCACCAATGACATGAACACGATGGGCAGCATCAGCCACCCTCCGCGTAGCATCAACTCCAGGATGTTTAATCGTGGTGAGGGGCGCTGGGGAGAGTCGGCCTGAGAAGGCGTCTGGGCCTTGGCTTGCGGCCCCGGGTCAGCAAAAGCAGCTTCAAACCTCCGCTGAGCTTCAGTGGCCCCAGGGCCCGGCTCCTGTTGAGCCCAAACCCAGCCACCAGTGCCTAGCCACACAGCCAAAAGCCACATCACTACGAGGCTTCTTCTCTGGTGCATGGAAGTTGCCGACTCCTGAAAGCGCCTCTGTGAAATCACACCTGCAAACAGGCCACAAGTCGTCCAGGCTACGGGGACTGTCCGGCGGGGGTTTGATCCAGGGCTTGCAACCGTTTTCTGGCCAACGGGGCTTTGTTGCTCTGGGGAAACTTCTCCACGAGTTCCCGATAGCATTCTTTGGCCTGGTCTATACGCCGCAAGACTTCAAAACATCGGGCCGCTTCGAACAGGGCATTGGCTTGCCACCGGGGATAGTTGTATCCGTAAGCCGCCATGAAGAAGTGACGAATGGCTTCCCGGTGCTGTTTTTTGCCGAAATAGTATTCGCCCAGCATGAATTGGGCCCGAGCTGCCACTTCACGCTGGGTGGCTCGGGCCACTTGTTCATAAAGTCTCCGGGCTTCCTCCTTCTGGCCCAACAGGTCCAACGCATAGGCCCTTTCAAACAGCAGCTCCGGGTAGAGCTTTTCCTGCTTCCATTGGTCCATGTTGCCAAGCACTTCCAGGGCCCTTTTGTACTCTTCCAAGGCGTTGGCGGCTTGGGCTGCGTGAAGGACCAGCACCACTTGATTGGTTCGCTCGTTCAAAGGGCCGACTTGTTCGTACTGCTGCAACGCCTGGCGAAAGTCCCCTTGGGCAAAGGCACATTCTCCCAGGAGAAATCGGGCCATGGATACCGTTTTGCCCCGAGGGAAGCGTTGCAGCAGCTCTTGCAAAGTAGCTTGAGCCTGATCGTACCGCTTCAGATGAAACAAGGTCCATGCCTTCTTGTGCAGGGCTTGTTCGGCCAATTCCCTCGCCACGGACGGCTCCAACGGCCTGGTGTGCTTGGCTTGCAAGAGCTTGAGCGCCTGCTCATATCCGGCCAAGGCTTGGAGGTACTGTTTGGCTTCGTAGTGGCGTTGAGCCAGGTGCAAGGCGGCCTCAGGAGCAAGGGGGCTTTGAGGAAACCGCTTGACCAGTTGGGCAAACGCCTGGGCGGCCTGGTCCATTTTGCCTTGTTCCCGATAGGCCCAACCCAATTCATAAAGCACCCGGTCGTTCTGCTCGTGTTGGGGAAACTGCTCCAACAGTTGGCGCAGCTCCTGCACGGCCTGGTTCCAGCGCTTCTGTTCCACATAGCAGAGCGCTAGATGGAGCCGGGCCTGATGTCGCCCGGGAGCTTGGGGATACAGGAGCAGGTAGTTTTGGAAATCTTCGGCTGCCTGGTCGTAGTGGCCCAGGACCCAATGGCTCATCCCTCGCCCCAACAGGGCATCCTGTGCCGTGGGATGCTTGGGAAAACGCTCCAACAGGGCGGCAAAATCCTGACAGGCTTGTTCAGGGTGATCTGCGTTCAAGTGCAACAGCCCTCGGCCCAACAGGGCGTAAGGAACCCAACGACTCTTGGGCCACAGGGCAAGCACTCGGGAATATGCTTCCAGAGCCTGTTGATCCCGGCCCAATTGGGCAGCGTACTGGCCCAATCGGTAGTAAGCCTCGTCGGCCAAGGGGGACTGAGGCAGGAGCTGGAGCATTTTTTCCACCGTGCCCAGGGCCGTTTGAAGATTTCCCTGGGTGGCCTGGACATGAGCCAGCAGCAGAAAACTCTCGTCAGCTCCGGACCACAGGGGCTGTTGGAGGGCATTTTGGAGGGCTTGGGCAGCCAGGTCCCAACGCTTCACCCCCACGGCACTGCGCCCCAACCAATGCCACGCCTCGGCCCGACGCTGCGCATCTTCCAACTTCTCCACTACCCCTTGAAGCAGTTGGAGCGCTTGAGCATGGCGGCCTCCTAGTTCCAACGCCACACCTTGACGCAGCATCCACAAAGACCGATCGGGATGCTGGGGGTGGTTTTCCAACAACTGGGCAAAGCGTTGGGCAGCCTGAAGATGTTGGCCGCTAAGCAACAGCACCTCCGCTTCCACCACCCCGGTGTCGGCTAGAAGCTCGTGCTGCGGGAAACTTTGCCGAAACTGCCGCACCAGCTCCAAAGCTCGTTCATATTGCTTTAGCTCCAGATGGACCAAAGCAGCCATGTACAGGGCTTCGGCAGCCAGAGGGCTTTGGGGAAACTGATTCACCAGGCTTTGATAGAGCAAGGCGGCTTGGGCTTTGCGGTCCGGCTGCTCATAAAGGGCGTCGGCCTGGTCCATCAAAAGTTGGGCTTGCCACCGGCGAGGGGCTTTTTCGTCCTGGGCTCCCTGATGGGCCACCTGGTAAGCTCGTTGGAAATCGCCAGCTTGGAGCCAGGCTCGGGACAACCAGTGATGTACCTGAGCCCGAAGCTCCGCATCCTCGGTAGCAATCTTTTCCAACACTTCCACGGCCGCCCGGGGTTGCTTCAATCGCAAGTGGAGCTTGCCCGACTCAAGTAGGGCAGCCGGAACAAACTGGGACCGGGGAAACCGCTCCGTCAACTCCTGGTAGGCTTGCAAGGCCTGCTGGTGCTTGCCGTCTCGGGCCAGAGCTTCGCCCAAACGAAACTGAGCATAGTCGGCCAAAGGGTACTTGGTGTGCTGGGCCACTTGGGCAAAGTCAGTTTGGGCCGCTGCGTAGTTTTTCTGTTCCAGGCGCACCTCGCCGCGACGCAGTTGCACTTCGGGGGCCAAAGGATGCTGCGAGTGTGCTTGCAAAAAGCGATCAAAAACCTTCTCCGCAGCGGCCCAACGCTTCTGTTCCTGATGGGCCACACCCAAATTGTACAAGGCCGGGGCCACCAGCCGACTTTGGGGAAACTGTTGCAGCAGTTGCTCAAACACAGCCACGGCTTGGGGCCACTGTCGAGCACTCATGTAGCACTCGCCCTGGTAGTACAATGCCTGATCCGCCCAACGGCTCTTGGGAAACCGACGCCGGAACTGGTCCAAGCTTCGGGCGGCCAGTTGGAGCTTGGCGGCGTCTTCTCCTGCGTCCATCCACCGGGCCATTGCCAGGAAAAACCAGGCCGTCTCCAGCATTTTGTGTTGAGGGAACCGCTTCAACACCTGTTGCAACACCGGCACGGCCTTGTCGGCCTGATCCGTGTTGATATAGCAGATGCCCAAATAGGTAAGCGCATCGGGCACAAGGGGGTGTTTGGGATACTCTTGCAGGAACTTTTCAAACTGTTCGGCGGCCAGGTCATAGGCCCGACGATTGAACAACGCCACCGCCGCGTTGTATTGAGCCTGCGCCCCCTGGGAAGAAGCGTCCTGCTGAGCCCAAACCGGCAGCTCCAGCAACATCAGTGCCGCCAACACTGCACACCACCGACTTGCCCTGAACATAGCGCACCCTCTAGGAGAAGAACCGACCTCTGGAAAGTCCTGTTCCGATGGCTGGTGGAAAAGGGGTACAAGATTGATTATGGCTTGACAAGTCCCGAACTGCACGCCGTTTTTCGTGGCGCGGGACGAAACTTGTCCTGGCAACAAGGTGTTGCAAGGAGCAAGAGTTGGCGTAAAACCTGTGGAGCATGGAAGCCCAAGCTCCTGGGGCAAGTTGCTCTTGCGCCCCTTTTCCCCGGGAGCTTTTGCTTTCCCGGCCCTTTACTCCTGCGGTTCTCGGATGGTGTGCAGCCGATCGGGTTCCAATTCAAGAGTTTGTTTTTTGCCGCAAGGCCAGGTGATTTCCACCTCCACCGGCTTGTTGTATTTGCCCAGCCCGAAGGTAACCGTGGGCTCGCATTGGGTCAGGTAGCTTCGGGTGGCCGAAACCACGCGGCGCATTCGCAACTTGCCCGCCTGAGCCACGACCAAAGCTCCATAGGCGTTGCGGTTGCAATGGGTGCCTTCCAGATGGATGCGCAGCCAGTGATGACCAAGTTGCTGATCGTTGCGCAGGATTCGAGGCGCTGAACCCACTCCGGCAATCACCAGATCCAGGTCCCCATCGCCGTCCAGATCGCCGTAAGCCAGCCCTCGGCCCACGATGGGCTTGAAGAAGTCCGGACCAATGTCTTCCTCTTTCAGCTCAATGAAATCACACAGAGTTTCTTTGAGGTATGCTCCGCAGTTCCAGAATAACTGGGGAGGTTGAGGATAGGTCATGTCCTCTTCGCTTCGGGCGATTTCCGGCTCCACATGGCCGTTGGCTTGGGCATAGTCCAGCCATCCGTCCAGGTCAAAGTCAAAGAAGCACACGCCGAAGGTAAGTGGCCTAGCCGTAGGAGCTCCGATCCCAGCCACAGGGGCCTCGTCGGTGAAGACCAGGTGGCGAGGGCTGGAGACAAAAAGGGCGCTCATCTCCCCGGAGAAGTTTCCAATGGCAATGCCCCAGGTGCCGTTGTTGCGAAAGTCGGCCACATCAATACCCATGCCGCTTCGGGCGTTGCCGTAGGAATCAAAAGCCACTTGGATTTCCCGGCCGCGTTCAACGAAGGTGCCGTCCCCTTGGTTGATAAAGGCGAAGTTTCGCACGGTGTCATTGGCCACCACAATGTCGGTCCATCCGTCGTGGTTCAAATCTACGAAGATCACGCCCAGGGCTTTTCCTAAAGGTTTGTTGTCCACATTGAAGACATGGATTCCGGCTTGTTCGGAAACATCGCTGAACACACCCCCGTCGTTGCGATACAAGTAGCAGTGGGTTCCGGCGAAGTTGCGAGGATTGACCACGCCTCGGATCCCGTTCTCTATGCGGAAAAACAGGGCTTTGTTGACTTGTTCGGACCAGACCACATAGTTGCACACGAACAAGTCCAGATCGCCGTCGTTGTCGTAGTCAAAGAATCCACAACTGGTGTGGAACGCCCCGGGCGGAGAACGCAGCCCTACCTGATCAGTCACATCTTCAAACTTGCCGTTGCCCAGGTTACGAAACAGTCGACTCTCGCCCAGGATGCACGACACATACAGGTCGTCCCAGCCGTCGTTGTCGTAGTCGCCCACGGCCACTCCAAAAGCGTGCAAAGTCACATCCAGTCCGGCTTCCTCCGTCACATTGGTAAAACGCCAATTGCCTTCGTTGCGATACAGGGCTTGCACATGCCGCTCGGTCAGAGCCCGTTTGGACGAAGGCCAAGGGGCAAAGTTTGTAAAGAAGATGTCCAGATCTCCGTCGTTGTCGTAGTCAAAAAGCGCCACCCCGGCGTTCATGATCTCCGGCAACAGAGTATCTTCTTCCGAGCCGTTTTCGTGGACAAAGTCAATTCCACACTCCTTGGTCACATCCACAAACCGAACCTTAGGAACAGGAACTTTGGCTCGGGGGTCAAAAACTTCCGGCTCATCCGGGGTGGAAAATTGAGTAATGTGATCTGTTTCCCCAGAAGCCGAAGTGGCCCAATACCACACTCCTGCGCCAGTTATCAACGCAGCCACAATAACCACCAGAGAGTAAACAAACGCTTTGGTAATGATGTTGGCGTCAGAACTGACTGTCTGGCCCATGACTGCCACCACCTTGCAACTGCGGAAGTGAGAACACGGCCCTCTGAGTTTGATTCTAGACCCAACGGGAACAACTGTCTAGCTAAAGCTTTACGAAGAACACCAAAAATCGTCCTCTCCCCACCACCTTGGTTCTTTCCACAGGGGTTGGGCAAAGAAGTTCCCCGGCCGGGTTTGGCCGAAAAGGGCGATTTTTCGGCTTCTGCCGCGTGCAATGCCCCGGCCAAGACCTGCCCCGACCCATCAGACAACTGGCCCATTGAACCACCAACAAAGATCAAGTACACATGGCCCCAAGCTCCCGTCCGAGTTCGGGCCTTGACCGGGAAACCCGAAATTTGGGAAAGCAGAACGCACAATCGGCTTGGTCGGATCAGTTCTCCCCTTGTGCGAAAAGAGAGGCTGACTTGGGTTCCGCAATTGACACGGCAGTATTGTTTGCCTACTTGGCAGCAGTGGTGGGTCTGGGTTGCTGGTTTGCCCGACGCAGTGGAACCACCACTCAGTTTATGATCGCCGGAGGGCGCTTGGCCGGTTGGGTGGTGGGCCTGTCGCTTTTTGGCACCTATCTGTCCAGCAACACTTTTATTGGCAACCCGGGCAAGGCTTTTGACGACAACTGGAACTTCTTCGTCTTTAGCCTCACTTTGCCCCTGGGAGCGTGGATCGCCTCGCAGTGGTTTGTGCCGTTTTACCGCAACACGGGGGAAATCTCGGCCTATGAGCACCTCCAGCGGCGTTTTGGTCGTTGGGCCCGAGTCTATACCGTCCTCTGCTATCTGCTGACCCAAGTGGCCCGAACCGGAACCATCCTGCTGGGAGTTTCCCTCGGCATGCACGCCGTAACAGGCTGGAATATCCAGGGAATCATCGTGGCCACGGGCGTATTGGTCACGCTCTATACGCTCCTGGGTGGCATGGAAGCGGTGATCTGGACCGATGTGATTCAAAGTCTGGTTCTCAGCGCGGGAGCCGTGATCGTGGTTGGCGTGCTGCTCTTGGGGGCCCCAGGAGCCGGCCAACTGTGGGAAACCGCCCTGGCCCATGACAAGTTTTCCCTGGGCAGCTTTGAGCTGGATTTCACCACTTCCACTTTTTGGGTCATTTTTGCCTATGGGGTGTTCATCAACTTGACCAACTTCGGGATAGATCAGAACTACATTCAGCGTTATCACACGGCTCGTTCTTTGGCGGCTGCCCGACGCTCGTTGTGGTTGGGAGCTTTGACTTATATTCCGGTTTCGGCATTGTTTTTTCTAATAGGAACACTGTTGTTTGGGTTTTATCGGGCCCATCCTGATCAACTGGCTGCCGTGGCCG
Source organism: Planctomycetota bacterium (assembly GCA_024279285.1). Lineage (GTDB taxonomy): Bacteria > Planctomycetota > Planctomycetia > Pirellulales > S012-138 > S012-138. Next base: position 25,887 of record JAJRRR010000004.1, on the reverse strand, counting down.
CCATGGCCCAAGAGGCCGGAAAACCCCAAGCTGTTGGAGACTTCGCCCTGCCCCACTTTATGGCCAACCATTTGCCCCCTGGACTGGGAGGACTGCTCGTGGCCGCGTTGTTTGCTGCCGCCATGAGCACCATTGACAGTAGTCTCAACAGCTCTGCCACGATCACGCTCAAAGACATCTTTCACAAAATCGCCGCAGCCGGGTCCGAAAGGAGCCAAATGCATGTGCTCCGTGTAGCCACGGTGTTCTGGGGCACGGTGGGCACCGGGGTGGCCGTGGTGCTGAGCTACGATGAACGGAACATTTTGAAGATTTGGTGGGACCTCTCGGGAGTGTTTGCCGGAGCGATGCTAGGGCTGTTTTTGCTAGGGCTGATGTGCCGTCGAGCCACAGGAGCTGTGGCTGCGGTGAGCGTGGCACTGGGGGTGAGCGTGATCGCCTGGATGAGCTTTTCCCAGGCTCCCTGGATGCCCCCTTGGCTCCGCTGCCCCCTGCACTCGCAAATGACCACCGTGGTGGGCACCATGACCATCTTGCTGGCGGGAGCCACTCTGGCCGCCCTGGGATCAAAACTCTTTCCATCGGGCCGCAAAAACCCCTAGACGCCTGGCAGCAGCCCAGGAGGGGACATGAAGGTCTTGGGTCGTGGCGAGCCTGCGGCTTTGGGCGCAGGAGCAGAGCTGAAAAAGCTCGCCTCCACTTGCACTCCAGCGCCGAGCCAGGAATCGGCACTTATTTCATGCGCCGCATGGCGCAAGCCGCACGCCGCTTAAGTGCCGGTGATTTTGCCTTCCTCGGGGCTGGAAGCGGAGGCGTAGAGCCGTTTGGGAATCCTTCCGGCCAGGTAGGCCAAGCGTCCGGCTTCGGCAGCAGCGCGCATGGCTTGGGCCATACGCACTGGGTCCCGAGCTCCGGCTATGCCTGTGTTGAGCAACACACCATCCACGCCCAACTCAAACGCAATCGTTACATCGCTGGCTGTGCCCACCCCGGCGTCCACGATCACCGGATAGTCTGGATCGCCGTCTTTGAGATACTCCAGACAGATGCGGATGTTGTTGGGGTTGAGGATCCCCTGGCCTGATCCGATGGGGCTTCCGGCCGGCATCACGCTCAGGGCCCCTGCTTGTTTGAGTCGCAGGGCCACCACGGGATCGTCGGTGGTGTAGCAAAGCACCTGAAAGCCTTCGTCCACCAGGCGTCGGGTGGCTTCCAGTGTGGCTACCGGGTCAGGAAGCAGGGTTTTGCGATCTCCGAGCACTTCCAACTTGACCCAATCGGCTCCCGGGTTGCCAAGCCCTTGAAGGATTTCGCGTCCTAATCGGGCCACACGGACCGCCTCGTCGGCTGTGTAGCAACCGGCGGTGTTGGGCAGGATGATGTAGCGGTCCAGGTCCAGGTAGTCCAGCAGATTGCGTCCCTGTTGGTCGTAAAGTCGTTCGCGGCGTACGGCCACCGTGACGCACTGAGTGCCGGAGGCTTCCAGGGCCTGCTGCATCAGCTCAAAAGACTGATACTTTCCCGTGCCGACAATCAGCCGGCTTTGAAGCACATGGTTACCCAACTGCAGCAGGTCTTGGGTGCCAAGGTCCACAGCCATTCCGCTAGCCCCCACCTACCAGAGTGACAATTTCCACCCGATCGCCGGGCTGGAGTTGATGTTGATCGTGCTGGGTGCGTGGTACAAGCTGACAGTTGATCTCCACAGCCACGCGGCGTGGGTCCACATCCAACTGGTCCAGAAGTTCCCGAACGGTGGTTCCCGGCGGAACCTGACGCATCTGGCCGTTGCAATAAATGGCAATCTGCGACTCAGCAGAGGGGAAGTCGTTCATGGTGGTTTTCTCCTGGGCTTCTTGGCTCATTCTACGACTTGTCCGGAAGTGGCAAAAGCACCCTTTGGGCCACTTGCTGCCGGTGTGTGGCTTGCGGCCTGCAAGTTGCGAGGGGAGCTCCCGCTCCGAATTTGAAATCACAACCGGTCCAGAAGCACCATAGGCGGCTTGGCTGCCTTTCCCAACTAAAGCCTGAGGGGGTGCCATTTACCACTTGCTATTGCCCTCCCCACTACCCGGCTAGCATCTGGCGCAGTTGCTCTCTGAGGCGGAGCAAGGAAGGCTCATGCACGTGCTGCAATCGTTGGAGGAGTCGGTGAAGGTCTTCCACCTGATCCACATCGCTCCAGGAGGGAAGCCGGGCATAAGGTAGGGCGAGCCGTTCCAGGCACTGGACGGTTTGGGCCCAAAGCCGGTTGGTGCTCCAGGGCATGGATTCAAACAACTGGGGCACCTCTTGCCTAAGTCCCAGGAACCAATACCCTCCGTCCTGAGCCGGGCCCAGCACTACCGGCACTTGATCCAGCCAGTCCAGCCCCTGACAGACCCAAGCCCGGGGAACATCGGGAGCATCGGAACCCAGCAGCACCACCCGATCGTAGCCTTCCCGAAACGCCCAACGCACAAACCCAAGCATCTTCTGGCCCAAGTGGCCCGGTTGCTGCTCTACCACCTGCCAGGATTGGGCTTGAGGGAGGGGTTCTACCAGGGGTCGGGCCTCCGGGGGCCACAGCACCAGAAAGCCATCCCAATCCGGTCCGGGAGCAAGTCGCTCCAACAAAGTCAGCACGAACCAGCGCTGAATCTCTGCCGCTTTTTCAGCCCCCAGGACCGTGGCCAGCCGGGTCTTCACTTCCCCTGGCGTCCAATGCTTGGCCATCAGGCCCAGGGCATTTCCTCTTTGGCCACGGGCAGCACAGGCCATTGGCAAAAGGTTCAATCCCGTTGAGTCTTCAAGGCCCGAAGCAACCGATCCAGCAGAACCGGTGAAACTCGCCCCCGAAATCGCTCCTTCCCGGCGATATGCACCACCGGCACACAAGTGTCGTACTTTTGGAGCCACTGGGGATGCTGGTCAATGTCCACCTCGTGCACCTGGAGCCCTCGGCTCAGGAGCAGTTCCTTGGCTTCCTGGCACAAGTGGCATCCGCGTCGGGTGAACAGGGTGGCTTCCAACATGGCGCAGGTGGGAGGAAGGTTTCAAGGGGCGTTGAGAAGTTCCAGCACCCGGTTGAGCATTTCCACTTCGGTGCCCGGGCGATAGCCTACCCAAAGATGCCTCAGCCGTCCTTGCCGGTCCAACAAGACCGTGGTCGGATAAGCACCTTGCCAGGCGCCGTATCGGGCCAGAGCTTGTCGGGTCTTTTGGTCCGGGTCGGTAAACACAGGCACTTGGGCATTGTACTGGTCCAGGAACGCTTGCGTCTGTTCCCGAAGAAACTCCTCGTCATACGGTTCTCCGGGAGGCAAGCACACCACGAACACAAGCTGAAACTCCCGACGATCTTGAAGCTGGCGATACAAGGCATGCAGATGCGGGAACTCTTCCAGACAGGGTTGGCACCAGGTTCCCCAAAAGTTCATCAGCACCACTTTCCCACGCAAGTCTTGATCTCCAAGCACCTTGTCAGTTCCCAGCAAGGGTTGGAGATGCACTCCTTGGAGTGGGGGGCTGTGGCGAGTTTGAGAAACTTCGCGTCCTTGCAGCCCGACCAACACCCCCACGGCAGCGGCCAACAACGCCGCCACAATCAGAAACGGCCAAGGCGAAGCCTGAGAACGAGGGAGAGTGTCTGCTGGTTGGGTTTCGTTCATAGATGAAAGGGAACAGGAAACTCAGTCCTTTTTGCGCAACTCCACACAGATTCCACCTGCTCGGAGCAGCTTGTGGATTCGGGTGTACCACAGCTCTTGGACCCACTCCAGCCCAAGTTCGTGGCACATTTGCTGAAGCTCTTGGCGGTTGTAAGTGCGGCAGTGCCACACGCGACTGGTCCAGGCACCGCCGAAGTTGTCTTCGGTAGTCAGCAGGAGCATTTTGGCCCCAGGGGTCATCACCCGAGCCAACTCCTGCAATCCCAATCGGGCATCTGGTAGGTGTTCCAACACATAGCCGCAAGTGATGCAGTCAAAGGTTTCTGTGGCGAAGGGGAGCCGGGTCAGATCGGCCACCAGGAACTGGGGCCGAGGGTTTCGGATGCGTCGTCGGGCACGGCGTACCATGGCCGGGGAGATGTCAAAGCAGAAGATTTGGGCATCGGGGTCTGCATACTTGAGCAGGTGGCCCAATATCTGCCCCGCCCCACACCCTACATCCAATATCCGCTTGCACCCCCGAAGATCAAACCGCCGCGTGCGAAGCAGCCGCTCGCCCAAAGGGGTGTGTAACGACAAGAAACTACACAGAGCCAAAATAGCTCCCTGAGGCCCGTCGTACACATGGCGCACCCTCTGGCGGTACTGGTCGTAGCTGAGCTGTTCAATGGTCCGGTCTTCCAGAAGGCGATTGAGGGTTTTTTTTCGGGGACGAGTTCCCCCCGCCCGCTGTCTCAAACGCGGACGAAGCAGCGGTAAACGAACACCTTTGGGACTCATAGCTGGCCTGGTTTATGAGAAAGGGAATTGCACGGTCAGCCCAACTTCTGGCCACAGGCTCCATGATAACCTATCGGCACTAAAAATACACACGGCGATTATAGAGGATCCATTCGACAACCAGAACCACTAGAGCCAAAGCCACCGCCCAGCGCCACAAGGGGCGTCGTACTCGTTGCCGCACTTTGGACCCGGCCACCGTCTGATGCTTGATTTGCACCTCCGGGCGTGGGCGGATGTTACTTTCCTGAGAGTCAAACAAATTGACCGTGAACCGGCCCAACAACTTCTCCCCTTGCCGCACCTCATACACGCCCAACTCTTCAGTCTGGAAAAAGACCAAGGAGCCACCTTGCTGCTGAACCGGAAGGCGATGGCCCGAGGGGGTGATCACCTCCGCTTCTGCTCCTTGGGAAGCAAATCGCAATCGGGCCACCTCGCCTGGTCGGAAATTGGGCGCTTGCTGACCCAACTGGGCCTCTCCAAGCACCTGAAGCACATTCAGAATAAACACCGGAAAACTGGCCCGAATCGGCCAATTGGTCTGAACCATCGTTTGCCCTTGCTGGTCAGCTTGGACCAAAGCGAACCCTTGAACCACATCCAGAAAGCCATCTCGGGGCGCCACCACTAGCAAGGGGCCAGCGTCTGCTTCCAGGAGCACCTGACCTCCCGGGGGCACAGGAACCGGAAATCCCTGCACAATGTCCACTCCCGAAGGATCCACAAACTGCATCAACGGGTGGGCATCGTCCACATCGATGATCTGGGGCAACTCTTTCCATTGGGGCTTGGAGGCTTTTCCCGGCTGTCGCCACGGCGGGTGCTGAGGCACTTGAGCAATGAACCAACAGTTGCACTGCGGCACCATCACATGCCCGGTCTTCCCATCCACCGGAGGCAAACACCGATCAAAAATCACCAAGTCGTACTGGCCCCCTAGAGCCGCTTGGCGATACTGGGAAGACTGCAAAAACTGGGGTTTTTTAACCGTCAGGCGGCACAGTCGTTGGGCTTGGGAAGTTTGCAATGCCGCCTGCAAAGGAGGGTTCCCCGGGGTGAGAAGCAACACTCGGGCAGGACGCCCTTGGGCAATCAAGGCCCAGGCCTCGTTGTCCAAACCCAATGCATCCTGCACCTGGAGCTGCAACTTCAGCACGCCAGGGTCCATCGGGCCCAAGTCAAACACCAAAGCCCTGGCCTCTCCTGCTTCCAGGGTGATTTGCTGAGCATCCAGAAGCTGGTCGTTGTAGAACAGTTGGGCCAAAGTGGTGGTGGTTTGAGAACCGAAGTTTTCCACCTGAGCAAAAGCCTGCCAGGAGCCGGCTTGATCTGGGCTTTGGGCCACTTGGAAAGCCGTGATGGCCAGATTTTGAGCCTCCGGGGAGCCGATAGGAAAATAGCGCGGAGTAAGGTTCCCCAGGGCCACATCCGGCACGGGGAACCCTCCATCGCTGAGCAGCACTAAAGTGGCCGGCATGGGGTCCGGGACGGGCACATCGGTGGGATCGGAGGCGGTGCGGCCCGGGTTGGCCAGCCCCGAGGCCGCCAACAACGCTTCCCGAAGATCAGTTCTCCGTGCACTGGGACGAAGCCCAATGATAGCTTCCCGCAACGCCGCCCGATTGTCTGTAAACGACTGCACCACCTGGGCACGGTCCGAAAAAGCGATCACCATGGCCACCGCATCCGAGTCCATCTGCTCCACCGTGGCCAGAGCTTCCCGTTTGGCCCGATCCAGACGGCTGGTCCCTTCATCCGTGGCCGACATGCTGGCCGACACATCCACCAGGATCACGAACCGCTTGCCCACCACCCGAGCCCCACTCCACGAAATGCCCAACAGGGCCAGCAACACCAAGGCGGCTGTCAGCAGTTGCAAAAACAGCAGCAAGTTCTGCCGCAGCCGCTGCCACAAGGCATTGACATGCATTTCTTCCAAGGTGCGCACCCACAGATAGGTGCTGGGCACTTCCACCGTGCGGCGCCGGAGTTTGAGAAAGTACAAAAGCAAGATGGCCACCGGCACGGCCAAAGCCACCGCCCATTGCCATCCGTTCAACGGGGTGTCGATCATCGCACCAGCGTTCCTCGGAGTTGACGAAGCACCACTTGCTCCACCGGTGTGGTGTTGTCCACGGCCAGATAGGCGATCCCACGGCGATTGCAAAAGGCCCGAAGCCCCCCACGAAAGTTCGCCACCGTTTGCCGATAGCGCTGAAGCAACGGCTCACTGACCGTCAACTCGGTGATGTCTTCATCTTCGCAATCCAGCAGTCGCAGATCGCCGCTTAGCTCCGGGTCCAGCTCTTCCTGGCTGAGCACATGGACTATGTAGAGATCGGTTTCCTGGGCCAACAAGGTGCGCAGGGGTTGTTCGTAGCCGTTTTTGTCCAACAGATCGGAGATGAGTACGACAATTCCGCGGGTGCTGCTTTGCAGCACGAATTGTTTCACAGCAGGAGCCAGGTGGGTTTGTCCTTCTGGGTGGATTTTTTCCAGGAATTGAAGGAGCCGCCTCAGGGCCACGCGGCCTCGGAGCACCGGCCCTGCCTGGCACCTCTGGTCCCGAAGCACCTGCACCGAAACCCGATTTCCGCCCACCAGGCCCACATAGCCCAACGCCGCCGCCAACTGGCATGCCCAACGCAGCTTGCTGGGCTGGCCGAAGTCCATGGACCGGCTGGCGTCCAGGAGCAGATGCAGATGGATGTCCTCCTCTTCCAGAAACAGCTTCAAGTAGAGCCGGTCCAGGCGAGCAAAAGTGTTCCAGTCGATAAACCGCAGATCGTCCCCGGGCACATAGTCCCGATAGTCGGCAAACTCCACGCTTTGCCCTTTGCGTCGGGTCAGGCGCTCCCCTTTGAAGCGTCCATAGAACAGCTTGCGTGTGTGCAGTTGAAGCTGTTCCAGACGCCGGATCAATTCGGCCGAAAGCAACTGACTGGACATGAACCGGACCGACTGGATTCCTAGACGCCTGTTTTGCCTTTTTCTAGTGTGTCAGAGGGTGCAGTTGGGCTCAATAGTTGCGAGGATGCACGCGACTATAAACCCGCACCGGAAGCCCCTGGATGCGCAAAAACCCTTCGGCATCGTCCTGGTTGTAGTCGCCACCGGCTTCCATGGTAGCCAAGGCAGCGTTGTAGAGACTCTCGGGACTGGAGCGGCGGTGGACCAGGATGTTGCCTTTGTAGAGCTTCAGCTCCACCGTGCCTGTGACCACCTGTTGCACCTGGCGAATGAAAGCCATCAGGGCGTCCATTTTGGGATGGAACCAGAACCCGTAATAGACCATTTCGGCCACTTCGGGAGCTAGTCGGTCCCGAAGGTGCATCACATCCCGATCCAGCGTAAGCTGTTCCACAAGCCGGTGGGCTTCGTAGAGGATGGTCATGCCGGGTGCCTCGTAAACGCCGCGGCTTTTCATGCCCACGAAGCGGTTCTCCACAATGTCAATTCGTCCCACCCCGTGGCGTCCTCCGATGCGGTTGAGAGCTTGGACCATCTCCAGGGGGGATTTGGGTTCACCGTTGAGTGCCACCGGCATCCCTTGGCGAAACTCAATTTTGACCAATTCAGGCTCATCGGGAGCTTGTTGAGGGGAAGTGGTCATGCCAAACTCCACCAGCTCAAGTCCGTCGGTTTCCAGCTCCTCCAGCTTTCCGGCCTCGTAAGAGATGTGCAGGCAGTTCTCGTCAGAGCTGTAGGGCTTTTCGGCGGTGGCTTTGATGGGAATTCCTTGCTGTTGGCAGTATTGGATCATTTCGCTTCGTCCGGGAAACCGCTGGCGAAACGAGGCCATGCGCCACGGAGCCAGCACGCGCATGCCGGGGGCCAAAGCATCGGCGGCCAGTTGAAACCGGCACTGGTCGTTTCCCTTGCCGGTGGCACCGTGGGCAAAGGTGTCGGCTTGGACCTCTCGGGCCACTTCCAGGCATTTTTTGGTAATCAAAGGTCGGGCAATGGAGGTGCCCAGCAGGTAAACGCCTTCGTATCGGGCCTGCCACTGCATCACCGGAAAAGCAAAGTCCCGACACAACTCCTCCCGAGCGTCCACATGATAAGCCCCCGCGGCGCCCAAAGATCGGGCCTTTTGAAGCAACTGCTGAGGGTCTTCGCACGGCTGGCCCAAGTCCACATAAACCGCGTGTACCTCATAGCCCTGCTCAATCAGCCACCGCAGAATGACCGTGGTGTCCAATCCGCCCGAATAAGCCAACACACACCGAGGCATGACACACTCCTTCCTGTGGTGTCAGGGCACCCCATTGGCAAACAGCCCTTTTCCCAGAGGGTATTCGGAAACTCTCCCTGGTTAAAGGGCCTGGTGGGTTCACGCTCGGGCTTGGGCCCGAATGAGCCACTGGTTGGAACCACGCTGCTGGAACTGGAACTCCACAGGCAGAAAGCGCTGAATCACTTGGGCATTGGTTTTGGTGTGCAAGCTGGGCTGGCAAGTGAGGAACTCCCCCTGGCCACAAAGGGCCAAGGGGATGAGGAGTTGGTCGGCCAGCCAGGGGCCCACGGGCACCTGGGCTTCCAGAAACTCCAGCGCCTGCCCGGCGGCTTCGTCGGCCACTTGGGGAGCTGGTTTGCCGCGTTGGCCAAATCCGGTAAACACTTCCATCACCAGTCCTGTGTTGACATAAACCAGCACGGCATTGCCTGGCCCGAGCGAGTCGTCCCGACGGACTATCTCCACCTGCTCCGGTTCCAAGGAGAGTCGCTCCACCAGGCGGCGTTTTTCCCGTTGGGCAATGTGGCTGGGCAGGCGCGAGATCAACACCAGGGCCTTTTCAATCTGAGGCTCTCCAGGTTGGGTGAGCTTCAGAGGTGTCCAGCGTTTGACCGGCTGCACATTTGCCCGGATGCATCCCCCTCCGGCCGGATAGAACCCCGGACGCACCAGTTCCAAGCCGAGTTGGACTCCAAGTCGTGCCAGCGTGGCGGCGAAGGTATCGCGGAGGAACTCAAACGGCGGGGCCAGGGGGTTATGGGTCCCACCGTGCACTTCCACTTGGGTGTTTCCTGGGGCATGCCACAGCGGCGGCAGCAGTGTTTGCAGCACCAGCGAGCAGCTTCCGGCCGTGCCGATTTGGAAGCGGAATTTCCCGCACTGGATTTTTCCCGGGCGGAACTCCAAGGAGCGGCTGTGGAGTTGGGCTCCGGAAAGCTCAGCGCAACACAGTTGAGCGGCGGCTTGGATAGCCACCAGATGCTGGCGTTGCAAGCCGGGGTTTTTTCGCCGCGCGCGGATGTTCTCCACCCGAACCGCCTGGCCCGTCAACGCCGCCAATGCCACGGCGGTGCGAAGCACCTGCCCTCCCCCCTCCCCTTGGGAACCGTCCAGTACAATGACAGAATTGGACACCATCGCCCTCCTGCCAACAGCGTGGCCAACGGTCCTGCTTCCTGGAGACCATCATGGCAAGCCGCGTGAGGAAGAAAAGGCCCTCCTCGGGGCCGGCTTGGGTGCGAATCATCGCCGGACGGTGGCGCAGTCGGCGGTTGAAAGTTCCCCAAGGGCTGGAGGTGCGGCCCATGAAAGACCGCACCCGAGAAGCCCTCTTTAACATCCTGGCTCCTTGGGTCCCGGGAAGTTGGGCCGTGGATGCGTTTGCTGGCACGGGGGCATTGGGCCTGGAAGCCCTGAGCCGTGGAGCTGCCGGGGCCACTTGGATTGAAAGTCATCCGGGAGTGCTAGCGGTACTTCGGGAAAATGTTGGCCAACTGGCCGGGGAACAATACGCCCAAGAACACATCCTCTTTGGTGATGCCTTTGCCTTGCTGCCCAAGCTCCGCTTGCCCCAGTGTGGGTGGATGGTGTTCTTCTGCCCCCCCTATCGGCTCTTTGAAGAAAAACGCCGCGAACTGGTGGAGTTGATAGCTGGGACTGGGGCTCGGGCTCCTCAGGGTAGCGTGCTGGTGGTGGAAGCTCCCCAAGGATTCCCACCTGCGGAGCTTCCCCAGGAGTTTGCTTGGCAGGTTCGCACTTATCCGCCAGCGAAAGTCCTGATTGCTGGCAAAGACAGCTAAGGCCGGACGAATGCCTTCTTGAGAGCCTGAGCCGATTGATCTGAAGTGGCGGAGCAATCCCCCCTGGCGGCTTTTCTGGTTCAACTGCTGCGGCAGGAATGACCGATACTATCCGCACAGAGAGAAAAACCGCTGTTTCCATCCGGAGATGAGGAACCGCACGCAGCGGAGTGCTGTCCATGTTGAACAAGCGCAATTGGATTGGCTGGGGCCTGATGGCCATTGTGCTAGCGGGAACTGCTCCCGTTGCTGCCCAACAGTATTACATTGGCGAAGTGCAACCCTTTGCCCAGGCCGAAATCAGCGTCTTTGACCGCCACCCGTGGAACAACGAAGGGTTCTTTCTCACGCTGGACTATTTGGAATGGTGGATGAGTTCCCCGGAAAGCGCCGTGATTGGCAATCCGAATGTGAATCCTTTGGTACAAGACCCTCCGTTCCCCGGCGGCATTTTGCGCCCAGCTATTAACTCCCTGGACACCAGCTTTTTTGAAAACCCTCGGCACAGCGGGCAGTTGATCCAGTTTGGCTACATTGAAGGTTCTCACGGCTGGGTGGTCCGCACCTTGGACCTGAACAATGTCAAGCAGTCCATCGTGAACGGTTCCACCGAAATGTCTTTGGCCGATCCTCAAGGATTTATCAGCACTTTTGTGGACTTCAACGGCGACGGGTTTGATGACGATCTGGACGGGGATGGAATCTTTGGTCGCCATGGGTTTGACTCCGACGCGGACGGAGAGCCGGATACGCAGGTACAACCGGACTTTGACGACACGATTCGTCCAGTGATCGTGTTCAACTCCCTGACGGCCACTTTGGAAACTGAGTTTTGGACAGCGGAGTTTAACTGGATTACGCGGCATCCTCGGGCCCACTATGGAGGTTTTTGGGAAACCTTCTGGGGGCTGAGGTATTTGAACTTGGACGAGGAGTTCATCGTGGAGGGGATCGGAGGCCCGTTGTCCAAACTGAAAATCTCCAACGCCGCCGAGAACAACATGGTCGCTTTGCAATTCGGAGCAAGCTGGATGCGTCAAGCCCGACGGTGGCGATTCCGCATGGACGGCCGATTCGTGTTTGCTCTTAACTTCCAGCGAATCCGCCAACGGGTGACCTTCATGGACCAGTCCATCCGGTTCGTCGTTCCCAACCAGAACGCCGATACTCCTCCAGACATCGGCACCTCGCTGGTGGGCATCTCCTCGGATACGGTCAGCGACACTTGGGCCAAGGTGGAGTTTGTGCCGATGTTTGAGTTCGGGTTTTTGTACTCTTATCAATTAACGCGCTCTATAAGCATTCGTGCCGGTTGGCGAGGGTTCATCCTGGACGGGGTGGCTCGGCCCACCAGCATGATCAATTACACCTTCCCTTACTTTGGCATTCTTCGGGACAACAATCGGCAGTATCTGTTTGCTCACGGTTTGACCTTTGGGTTTGATATCAACCGCTAAGCGGACCTAACCGCCTCGGACTAAGAAAACCCACCGGGAGGTGGGTTTTTTGTTTCAAGGCGAGTTGGGCCACAGCTTGGGCCAACACGCCGACGAACTTGAACCCATGTCCGGAAAGCCCCCCTATGACCCAAACCCGTCCCTGTGCCTGCGGCACCTGACCCAGCAAAAAGTGCCCATCGGGGCTGAGTGTGTACATGCACGGTACATGGGCCCGAAGGTGCCTTCCGACCTCAGGCAAACACTGCCGCACGAATTGAACCACTGAGGACAGATCATCAGGGTCCAGGTGGTCAAACTGCTGTTGGGCCGAAGGGAGCTGGCGACCGTGGGAATGCTGGGCCACCTTCAGCCCCCAAACCGCATTCTCCTGCGGAAATCCGTAAAACACCCCCTGCGGGAGCTGAAACAAAAAACCCGGAAACCCCCGATGGTGTCCGTAAAGCTCACCAGGAGCACTGAACCAGTATTGGGGTTTCCGCACCACGCGAACCCTGGCTGCCCATTGCGGCACCAACTGCTGGAGCCAGGCTCCGGCGCAGAAGACGACTTGCTCGGCTTCCACCGTTCCGGCCGTGGTGTGCAGAACCACCTGGCCGGAGCGGACCTGCCAGCTTTTTACCTGGGTTTTCCAGAGCACCTGAGCTTCGTGGGCGAGAGCTTGTCGTATCATAGTCTGCACGCACCGTTCCACATAGAGGAATCCGGCTTGGGTTTCGTACAGGCCCAGGCATCCCTCGGGCACCCGAAACCCTGGCCACCGACGATGAATCTCCTCGCGGTCAAGCTGCTCAACAGACAAGCGGTGTTGTTGGGCACTGCGTCGCACTCCTTGGATCACTTCCGAGTCCGGTTCCCCCACCTGAAGCAATCCGGTGAGCACCAGCAGCCGCGTGCCGGATTGCTCTTGCAGTTGTTCCCAAAACCGAAAACTGGCCCGACAAAGCGGCACATAGTCCGGATGTTCAAAGTAAGCCAATCGGATCATTCGGGTGCGCCCGCGTGAGGAACTGCCCAAACGCTGCGGATCAAACTGTTCCAGGCCCAGTGCGCGCACCCCCTGCTGGGCCAGATGGGCCAAGGTGGCCGAGCCCACCCCGCCCAAGCCAACCACCGCCACCTCACATCGCTGAACCATCTGTAAAGGGAAACCTCCCGTGGGAAAACAAGCAATGCAAGCCAAGCAAGCGTTTCTGAGTGTACCGACGGCATCAGAACCATGCAAAAGCAAGCCAGAAAGCCTGAACGCCTTGACTTCCAGCAGGTTTCAACACCGACCACGAAGCCAATTAAACCGAGTTTGCTTTTTGTGCAGATTCTTCGCCCTGTGAAAACCGAAAAAGACAACAAGAGCTTCGATCTCCAGGGAAAAGGAAAATCCTTTTTTGAACAAGTTGAGACCAACCATGTTTGTTCCATCCTCAACGACGCAGCAACGCCTGGGTGGTCTGAACCGGGCGCTGGTGCTTTGTGCGATGTTTGGCCTTGTATGGTTGATTGGAAGCAAAGAAGCTCGAGCCCAATGGTACTTGGGCAGCCAGTCTTATGCGTTGAATGTGGACAAGTACGACGCCCGCTATGGAGAAGCCAAGCCTGTGATGTGGAGCAATCAGGTGCCTTGGACTCCCAGGCCAAAGTGGCTAGAGTGGATTCCGTTTCGTTGGCTAGGAGGGCTGGCTCATCCGGATCCTTTTCACCTGCGGGCACCATGGCACCGGGGGCGATGCCGGGCTTGTGCTTGGGAAGGGCATGCTCCCCAGGATGTGATGTTCTTTAGTCCAAAAGTTGCCTACCCCCGGTTCAAGGCTTCCTCGGCCTCAGCTCAGAATGCAGATCCGATGGACATGGAGCGGTTTTCCCAGCTCCGGCGCCGTCGCTACAAGCTGCGCAAGTAGCGGCAGCGTTTGCCTTGCCAACTGTCGCGGTGCCGAAGCTCTTCCACCACGGCGTCTCTCAAGGCGTTTTTCTCCAGGCACCACTGGGGAGCGATGAGATACTGAGGGGGGGCGTCCCCACTGACCCGCTCCACAACGCACTCCGGCGGCAAGCGTTCCAGAAACTCCACCACTGCGTGGATGTATTGTTCTCGGGTGAGCAGTTGCACTTCCCCTTGGGCGTATTGTTCGGCCAAGGGAGTGTTGGGCACCACATAGAGGTTGTGGATTTTCACGGCATCCAGGCCCAATCGGGCCACTTCGTCCGCCGTGGCCATCATGTCCTGGTGGGACTCGCCGGGCAGGCCCAAAATCACATGAGCACAGATTTCAAATCCCCGGTGGCGGCTTCGCTGCACGGCGTCCACAAACGCGGCATAGTCGTGTCCTCGGTTCATCCACCGCAGCGTGCGATCGTGAATGGTCTGCAAGCCGTATTCCACCGACAGGTAGGTTTGCGAGGCGATTTCTTCCAGCAGTTGGAGCACATCCTCGGGCACGCAGTCGGGCCGGGTGCCGATGGCCAAGCCCACCACTTGGGGATGGTCCAATGCTTCGTAGTAAAGCCGGCGCAGCCGTTCCACCGGGGCATAGGTGTTGGTGGCCGGCTGGAAATAGGCAATGAAGCGTTTCACGCCCGGGTAGCGTCGTTGCAAGCGGCGGATGCCTTCTTCCAATTGCTCCCGGATGGTGCGTCTGGGGAGGCGACGACTGGGGCTGAAGGACCGATTGTCGCAAAACACGCACCCACCCACGGCCACCGTGCCGTCCACATTCGGGCAGGTAAATCCCCCGTCCAAACTTATCCGCTGCACTCGCTGACCGAACCGCTGCTGAAGGTAGAAGTTGTAAGCATAATACCGCAGCCCTGCCTGCCGCCACGCAGGCACTTCAGCACTTGAGCCACAAACGGACAATTGACGATCAGCCACCGGATTCTTAGACTACAAAAGAGGCGTTATTATTCTGGACTTATTTCATTCCTCTTACCCCCAAGGAGGCCGGTACTCGGGCCTGAAGGCAGGGGTAGCGTCTTCATGGAAATCATACAAGGAGCGTCCATGGCGGAACAAGAGAAGCGGCAAGTCTTGGGGATGCTCATCCCCTTGGGTGGTGGAGATCCCATCCCGTTGCTGAAAAAAAAGCTCCTCGTCGGCCGGCGTGAAAGCTGCGACATTGTGTTGCGCTTTCCCAATGTCTCGGCCCATCACTGCGAGCTTTTCCTTCGCGAAGGTTATTGGTATGTGCGCGACCTGAACAGCCGCAACGGGGTGAAGGTCAACGGCAAACGGGTCAAGGTGGGCGAAAAGCGGATTGATCCGGACGATGTTCTGTCCATTGCCCGACACAAGTATCGGGTGCAATATGATCCGCAGAAGCTAGGGGCCGTGGGCCCACCTCCCGACGACGAGGTTACCAGTGTGTTTCGCCAGTCTTTGTTGGAGCGAGCCGGGTTGGTTAAGAAGCGTCGTCGGGGCCAAGAGCCCGCCCCCTACGAAGAAGATCAACCCCGACGCATCCGTCCTGATGAAGAACTGGACGAAAGTTTCATTTCCCGGCAACACAGCCAACGCCCCCTGTAAAAACAAAAAAGCGATTTCCCTCCGGGTGCAATACGCGCACAGCTCCCGGGCTAGGAGAGAATTGTGTACACTGGCCTGGGCTCTGCCCCATTGGCAAGTTGCGCCCTGAATCCAAGCTGCACCATGGGCAAGAAAAAAAAGAAGAAAAAACTCCGTGTGGAGTTTCGCAAGAATCGGACCACTCGGGCTCGTCATCGGGAGCGGTTTCGGGACTTGGACCCCGGCGAGTTTGAACAAGCCGATGATCTGCTGGCCCAAGAACGACTCTCCGGCAAAGGCGAAGTGAGCCGCAAGCGCACCGTAGTGGGCCAGGAACTGTCCGAGCAAGACTCACCTGTGCCGGTCCTTCTGGATGTGGACGAGTCCCAGTGTCTGCAAGGTCGGGTGTTGCGCGTAGGAGGGCTAGTCAGCGATGTTCAGGGCCCCGATGGAACCATTTATCGCTGCATGGTCCGGCGGCTTCTGAAGACCCTGGGCACCCATGAGCGCAACATTCTGGCCGCTGGGGATCGGGTGTTGTTCAAGCCCCTGCCCGCCTCTGGAACCCAGCCGGAAGGGTTGATCGTGCGTGTGGAACCGCGTCGGGGGGTGTTGAGTCGGGCCAGCCGCGGTCGGGAACAGGTGATCGTGGCCAATGTGGACCAGTTGCTCATCGTCACAAGTGCTGCCCTGCCGCCCCTGAAACCCAATCTCATTGATCGCCTCCTGGTAGCCGCCGAAAAAGCCGACATCCAGCCCGTGGTCCTCATCAACAAAGTCGACCTGGTTGATCCTGCGGAGTTGCAACCGCTGGTGGGACTGTACGCCCAGTTGGGCTATGAGGTGCTGCTGGTTTCGGCCACCACCGGGTTTGGTCTTCAGCGGCTGATGGAGCTGATGCGCGACAAGCAAACCGTGCTGGCTGGGCAAAGCGGCGTGGGCAAATCCTCGCTGCTGAACGCCATCGACCCACGGCTCAACATCCGCGTGCAGCCCGTTAGCCCCGAAACCCAAAAAGGCCGCCACACCACTACCGCCACCCGATTGTATCCCTTGCAGTTTGGAGGCTGGGTGGTGGACACCCCCGGGGTGCGTCAGTTTGAGCTTTGGGACATCGCCCCGGAAGAAATCGCCGGTTATTTCCGCGACCTGAGGCCCTTTGTCAATCACTGCCGCTATCCGGACTGTACCCACATCAACGAAGACCACTGCGCGGTGAAAAACGCCGTGGCCGACTATTTGATCGACACACGGCGTTATGAAAGCTACTGCCACCTGTTTGCCGGCGATCCGGTGGAATAATCAGCCCAGGATTTCATAGCCTTTGCGCTGAGGGCGACTAAGCCACGCCTGGGCTTCCTCGTCGCCCAGGATTTTTTCCTCCTTGGGGTCCCACCGCAGATCGCGGCCCAGCCGAATGGCAATGTTGGCCAGGTGGCAAGTAGTCAGTGCCCGATGGTGCGACCAGACATCTGAGATGGGCACTCCGCGATCCCGAACGCAGTCAAAGAAGTTTTGCATGTGCGAGCACGGTCCTCGCCCTTTGCGGAGCTTGACCAGCACCTGCTCGGGCAGGGGGTCTTCGCGGAGTTGTTCCACGGGTCGTCCGGTGAGCCGACCTCGGTTGACAAAGAACCGCCCTCGCTCGCCCTGGAACAAAATCCCGTTGCCAAAACCTAGCTCGGGAGCCGAGTCGCGGATGTCCAGTTCCACGGAGTTTGCAAACACGCACCGCACATGGAATCGCGTGGCGGTGTTGTAGGAATCGTCTCGGGAGGGGTAGCCGTTTTTCAAGGGCACCGGGTGCTCGGCCATCAAAACCCGAATCTCCAGCGGTCCACTCTCGTGCTGGCCAATGGCCCATTGAGCAATGTCCACATGATGGGCACCCCAGTCGGTCATCTTGCCGCCGGAGTATTCGTACCACCAGCGGAACTCAATGTGGCAACGCTGAGGGATGTAGTCCACCAACGGGGCCTGACCCAACCATCGTTCCCAGTTCAGATGAGCCGGGGGCTTTTGCTTTTTGAAAGGCCCTCCTTTGGGAGCCCCACCAATGGCACAAGTGACGCGACGCACGCGGCCAATGCGCCCCTGTTGGACCAAGGCCACGGCTTTGAGGAACATGTTGTTGTATTCACTGCGTTGCTGCGTGCCCACTTGGAACACTCGGCCAGTTTCTTTCACCACCCGGCAGAGAATCTGCCCTTCTTCAATGGTGAGGGTGAGTGGTTTTTCGCAATAGACATCCTTGCCTGCCCGAAGGGCATCCACGCAGATTTTGGTGTGCCAGTGGTCGGGGGTGGCGATCAACACCACATCCACATCCTTGCGTTCCAGCAGGCGGCGATAATCGTCATAGAGGGCGGCTTTTCCTTGGGCGTGTTTTTGGTTAGCGGCTTCCAGGTGCTTGCGGTCCACATCGGCCAGGGCTACGATGTCGCCGAAGCGTCGGGCCTGAGCGGTGATGTCGTTCCCACGCCAGCCCAAGCCAATCGCTCCCACCCCTGGCCGGTCATTGGCCGACTGAGCTCCTGCGGTGGCTCGCCGGGGGCGCACGAAGTAAGGCATCCACAACCCCGAACCTGCCACACACAGCCCTTTGACAAACCCTCGCCGCGTCAGGTGCTTGGCCATGATCGGGCCTCCTGCTTGGAGTCTGAGCAAAGGTACTTGCGATCCTCTGTCGGCTGCTTCCATTCTCCCCCAATCTGCCGCTGCTGTGGCCAAAATACTGCTCTTTGGACGGAAAATCAAACTTCCAGAATACGGCTCCAGAGAGGGGACTTGTAATCCGGCCCCGAGCCACTTTTTTCCATCTGGAGCGAAAGCTCCTATAGGCTATTTCGCTTTGCAATCCTGAACTGAAAATCCCACATCGGGTTTTTGGCAAACTCGCTTGGCCCTACCGCCGCCAAGTCCACTGCGGGTTCAAGTATCGGGTGTGATAAAGCACCAGGGCTTGTTGTTTTTCCTGGGGCTGCAACCCATCGGGCTGGAGGGTGATTTGAAACTCTTGTTGAAGAAACTCTAGCCACTTTTGCAGCAAAGCCTCGGGATCGAGGGGGCTGGGGACCAGTTGGGTCAGAGCCGGGGGATGATCAGGCCAGCAGGGGCGATCCAGGATCATAGACCCGTGCTGAAGCACCCCCCCACGACGCCGCCGCTGAGCACTGCCCAGAAGCTTCACCGGACCGTGAGAACCCGGCACGATCACATCAGCCGGACCCTGGCGCTGAAAACAAAGCCACGGCTCCCCTTGCGATGGCGGCACCTCCTCCACCACCGAAGGGTTCAAGCCCAACTCGGCCAACACCAGGGCCCAACACCGATGCACGCGATAGTAGAGTTCCACATGATCGGCGGCCAACGGATGCGTTCCCGGCACGGCCAAGGCGTAGGTCCATTCGTGCTGATGCACGATGGCTCCACCTCCACTGGGCCGACGGATCACGGCCACCTGGCCGGACCGCACCAGCGGGTGCTCCTTCAAGCCCTGGGAACTTTGAAAGTATCCCAACGAAACCGTCGGACGGCACCATTGATAGACGCGCAGGACGATCTGTTGGGCCTGGGCTGCCTGGTGCAACAAGGCTTCGTCCACAGCCATGTTCCACCCCGGCCCGGAGGGACCATGCCGGATCAGTCGCCACGGCCGACTCACGAACGGTCCTCCTGGGGAGTCCACTTGAGCATCGGGCGACGAGCCGCTTGCACTTCGTCGGGGCGGCTGATCCAGGTGCTGTGTGGCGCCTGACGCAACAGCTCCGGACTCTCCTCCGTGATGCGAAACAGCGCCTGGGCCATGGCGTCCAGGGATTGTTTGCTTTCGGTTTCGGTGGGCTCAATCATCAAGGCTTCGCGCACCGTGATAGGAAAATAGACCGTGGGAGCGTGGAATCCGAAATCCAAAAGACGTTTGGCCAGGTCCATGGCCGTAATCCCCCGTTGGCGACGCAGTTCCTGGGCGGTGGCCACAAACTCGTGCATGCACCGGGAGCCAAAGGGCACCGGCAAAAAGGGCTTCACCAGCGAAAGCAGATAGTTGGCATTCAGCACTGCATCTTCGGCCACCTGGCGCAGTCCCTGAGGACCCAAGGTGCGAATGTACGCATAAGCCCGAATCAACACACCCACATTGCCAAAAAAGCTCCGCACCTGGCCGATGCTGTGAGGCCGATCATAATCCAGGCGGAAGCGGCCTTCCTCGTCCCGAACCACCACAGGAACCGGCAAGTAGGGGTCCAGGTGTTTTTTGACGGCGATGGGTCCGGCTCCAGGCCCACCGGCCCCATGAGGGCCACTGAAAGTTTTGTGCGGGTTGAAGTGCATCATGTCAGCCCCAAAATCCCCAGGGCGAACCACACCCAAGATGGCGTTCATGTTGGCCCCGTCCAAGTAAAGCAAGCCCCCTTTGTCGTGGACCATTTGGGCAATGCGCTCAATCTGGGTTTCAAAAAGTCCCAAGGTGTTGGGATTGGTAATCATGAACACGGCCACTTGGGGGTCCAGTTTTTGCTGTAAGTCTTCCAGGTCCACCAGACCTTGGGAGTTGCTGCGGATGGTGACTGCTTCAAATCCGGCCATGGCGGCGCTGGCGGGGTTGGTGCCGTGGGCCGAGTCGGGAATGAGCACTCTAGTGCGAGGGCCAAGCTCCGCCTTCCGCTGCCGAAAGTAAGCCGCCGCAATCAACAGTGCCGCCAACTCTCCTTGGGCCCCTGCCGCCGGTTGGAGCGAAACGGCATCCAGGCCGCTGATTTGAGCCAGGTATTGTTGCAACTCGTAGAGCAATTGCAACAGACCCTGCACCGATTGCTCTGGCTGATAAGGGTGCAACTGAGCGAACCCGGGCAAGCCGGCCCAACGGTCATTCCGCTTGGGATTGTACTTCATCGTACAAGAGCCCAGCGGATAAGTGTGCGTGTCCACCGCCATGTTCATCGTGGAGAGGTTGACGAAGTGGCGCACTACATCCGGTTCGGAAAGCTCTGGCAGGGGAGGCGGGTCCGCGGCAAGCTGCTCGGAAGGCAAAAGCTCCTGCGGAGGAGGAGTCGGCACATCCGGCTCCGGGAACCGCACGGCTCGCAGCCCCGGCTTGGACAACTCAAACAACAACCGTGTGGCTCGGCTGTTTCGCATCTTCGGTCTCTTTGCTCCCAAAGGATTTCCTTGTCCGACACAGTCCTCACCGGCCCAATTCGGCAGCCGGAACTCCCCAGGGTCGGAGAGCCGGAAGGAGCAGTTTCGGCCTCTGCTCTCAAGGAGCTTGAGCCAACACTTGGGCCAGGCGGCGGATTTGCTCGGCAGTGCGTTTTTCGGTCACGGCCACCAGGAAGCAATCTTGCAACTGGGGAAACCAGCGGCCCAAGGGCACTCCGGCCGCAATCCCCTGCTTCCAGGCCCAATGGAGCACATCTGCCACGCGCCCTTGGCGATCTCGCACGAGGAACTCTTTGAAAAACGGACCGGGAAAAGCCAGTTCAAACCGCTCCAGGGCGGTGATCTGTTGGGCGGCAAAATGGGCTTTCCACAGACAAAGCTGAGCTTGTTCCCGAAGTCCCTGCGGCCCCAGCAAGGCTAAATGCACTGCTGCCCGAATGGCCAGCAAACCCTGATTGGTGCAGATGTTGCTGGTGGCCTTTTGGCGTCGGATGTGTTGTTCCCGGGTCTGAAGGGTCAGCACCCAACAGCGTCGTCCTCGGCGATCCACCGTCTGGCCCGCTATCCGTCCCGGCAACCGACGCAAAAACTCCTCCCGGCAGGCCATCACCCCCAGGTAAGGCCCTCCAAAACTCATCGGCGAGCCCAAGCACTGCCCTTCGGCCACCACGATGTCGGCACCGTACTGACTTGGTCGTTTCAGCAATCCCAAGCTCACCAAGTCCACCACTACGATAAACAGTGCGCCGTGCTCATGGGCCACTTGGGCCAACTGTTCCACCGGCTCCAACTGTCCCCAGAAGTTGGGATGCTGCACCACCACACACGAGCACTGGTCGTCCAGAAGCCGGGCCAACTCCTCTGGGGCGGTGGTGCCTTGAGGACAAGGCACCGTGCGAATCTGGGTGTCCAGGTTTTCCAGATAAGTGCGGATGATGTTGCGATACTCCGGGTGCACCGCTTGGCTTAGGACCACGGCCCCGGAACGCCCCGTCCCGGAGAAGCTCATCAGCACCGCTTCGGCCGTGGCCGAACCCCCGTCGTACAAGCTGGCGTTGGAGACATCCATGCCGGTCAACTGGGTAATCATCGTTTGGTATTCGAAGAAAGCCTGAAGGTTGCCTTGGCTTACTTCGGGCTGGTAGGGGGTGTAAGAGGTGTAGAACTCGCCTCGGGAAGCGATGTAATCCACCACGGCCGGCACAAAGTGGTCGTAGCTTCCTGCGCCCAGGAAACACACCCAACGGTCCATCGCTTCATTGGCCTGGGCCAACCGGTTCATGTGATCCTCCAGCTCCAGCTCGCTCATGGCCGGAGGCAGATCCAACGGCTTGCGGAGCTTAAGATCCTCGGGCACCTGGGCGAACAACTCCTCCACGCTCTCCAGGCCGATGGCCTGAAGCATCGCCCGGCGATCCTCAGGGGTGTTGGGAAAGTAGGCCATCGCTGCTTGCTGTGTGGGAAAACGCGTTCAGCCCTCTTGGCACATTTTGCGATAGGCTTGATAGTCCATCAGCTCCTCCACCTGAGCCGGGTTGGAAGGCCGGACTTTGATGAGCCATCCGGCTCCGAAGGGATCCTGACTCAAGGGGTCCAAATCCTGGGTCAACGATGTGTTCACCTCTTCCACTTCACCGTCCAGGGGGCTATAGAGATCGCTGACGGCCTTGACCGACTCCACCTCCCCAAAGGCTTCGCCTCGGCGCACTTGCTGACCCACCTCAGGCAACTGGATATAAACCAGATCGTTGAGCTGCTCGATGGCAAAGTCGGTCAGGCCCACCGTGGCCAGGGTTTGGCCCTCGGGAGTGGTCTCCAGATGGACCCATTCGTGCGTGTCGGTAAAGCGGAGTTGTTCGGGATTCACGGCGAAGACCCTTTCTTGCGGCGATGGTAAAAGGGCAAAGGGACCACGGTGGCCGGTTCGGGCCGACCACGGAGGTCCACTTCCAGCTCGGTTCCCACTTGGGCCAAAGCAGGCTGCACATAGCCCATGGCAATTGATTTTTGCAAGGTCGGAGAGAATGTGCCACTGGTGACCTGGCCCACCACTTGGCCTTGGTGCAAGATAGAGTAGCCCTGTCGGGCGACACGCCGCGTGCGAAGCTCCAGACCGACCAGCCGTGCCAGAGAATCCACGGCAGCCTCTTTCAAAGCATCGCTTCCCAGGAACGGACGATCCAGATTGACTGCAAATCTCAGCCCCGCTTGGAACGGATGGGTGTTGGCCGTTAGCTCGTGTCCAAAAAGAGGCATGCCGGCTTCCAGCCGGAGGGTGTCTCGGGCTCCCAGTCCGGCTGCTTTGCCGCCTAAGGCGGTCACTTTTTGCCAGAGGGCTTGCCACACTTCCGAGGCAGCTCCGGCGCCGACAAGGATTTCCACGCCGTCTTCGCCGGTGTAGCCGGTTCGGCTCACCAGGGCTCCCCGGCCTAAAACCGCAGTCTCCACCGCACGATAGTAGCGAAGCTCTTTTACTGGAAACTCCACCATAGGTTCCACGGCTTCCAGGGCCCGAGGCCCCTGCACCGCGATCATGGCCCACTGCTGAGTCAGGTCCATCAGCGAGATGTCTTCGTCCAGATGTTGTTGAAAGTGCTGATAAACCTTTTGGCGATTGGCCGCGTTGGCCACTACCAGGAAGTACTCGTGCCCTCCTGCATCCATGAGCCGATAGATGAGGATGTCATCTAGCAGATGGCCATCTTCGTCGCAGACGAGGCTGTAGCGCACCTGGCCCAAACGCATGTCCACCACCCGGCGAGTCACCAAGCGATCCAGAGCTCGATCCACTCCCGGCCCGTCCAATCGCAATCGTCCCATGTGGGAAATGTCAAACATTCCCACGGCGGTTCGGACCGCTTGGTGCTCTTCCACGATGGAAGTATAGCGCAGGGGCATGTGCCAACCGGCAAAGGGGACCATTTGGGCCCCTTGGGACACATGCCACGGGTGCAAAGGGGTGTGCAACAAGGAACTCATAAACCAGCGGGTTTTGAAAGAGCAGGGGTTGGGCCAAGGCACAGAGGGTATTCTAACCCTTGGTCGGGGACTTGCCAGTGGGCAGCCGAAATTGCCTCCCTCCTGGTCGGTTTATTCCACTGGCTCGGTCTGCGGATAAGATCCCAGCACTTCCAACCGCAGCGTCTTTTTCTCCAGAGCACCGAGAGCCCGGCGCACTTTCAGGTCCGACTCGTGCCCTTCCAGCTCCACAAAGAATAGATAAGTGCCGGGGGCGTCGGGGATAGGAAACGACTCAATCCAGGTCATGTTGAGCCGATTGCGTTTGAAGACCATCAGCGTGTCGGCCAGCGCGCCGACGCGATGGTCGATCTGGAACATCAGAGCCACTTTGTCTTTTCCGGTTCGGGGAGCGGAGTGGTGGCCGATGATGGCAAATCGGGTGATGTTGTTGGGATTGTCTTCAATGTTTTCAGCAACGATGTTCAGCCCATGCTGCACCGCCGCACGACGACTGGCAATGGCCGCAGCACCGGGTTTTTGAGCCGCCAGTTGGGCGGCTGCGGCCGTGCTGGTCACTTCGATCAACCGGGCGGTGCCCAAATGACGCGAAAGCCAATTGCGGCATTGGGAAAGGGCCTGCGGCTTGCTGTAAACTTCACTGATTTCCCACCGCTGGCAATTGGCCAGCAAGCAGTGGTGAATGTGCAACTGCACCTCGCCACAGATTTTGACCGGCACGCGGGTGAACATCTCCAGCGTGTCGGCCACGCGGCCGTCGGTGGAGTTTTCCAGAGGGACGATCCCATAGTCCGACTGCCCCCGATGCACCTCCTCAAACACCGCCGCAATGCCGCCCACCGGAACCAGTTCGGCTGAAGTGCCGAAGCGCTCCAGGGCGGCCAGATGGCTGTAGGTATACTCCGGACCCAGATAGGCCACCCGGGTGCGATGCGTCAGGGCATGGGCGGCACTGTTGAGCTCCTGAAACACCACCCGCAAGGCGTGTTCGCTCAAAGGGCCTTTGTTGGCCTGGATGAGCTGAGCCAGCTCTTGCTCGTCCTCAGATCGCGGTCCGGGACTCTCACCTTGCTCCACCAACGCCTGATCAATTTGCTGGAGGAGCCGGGTTCGCTCGTTGGCCAGTTTGAGGATTTCCCGGCTGAGCTTCTCCACTTGGCGGCGGAGCTGTTTGGGGGATCGGGCGGATTTTCGGGCCTTGGCCATGCCGGAGTCCTTTGGACAAGCGGCTGTGCGTGCAAGTGTCCGCCGGGGGCGGAGTTCTGCTGCGACTCTTGTAGTGCTCCGGGGATGCACTGTCAAGCAATTTGCCCCTCATAACCCCTTCCTTCTCCCCTGCCGCAACCCCCACTGATCACTGCCTGGACAAATCACCTGCCAAATTGGCAGTCGCCATTTCTCGGAAGCATCCGAGCGCATTTTTCGTAAGGTGTTTTATTATAGTCACTTATAACAATATCCTTCATTTCACTCATTGGCATGCAGTTTGCAGCTTCCATCGGCGACTCGTGATCTTGTGTCCTGCCTTCCCGAGCGATTCCCTTCCCCTCCAAGGACAAGTTGGAACCGAAATTTGTCTGAACCTGTTGCAACAAAAGGAGCAAGGACATGGCTCAAGGCGAAAAAATCATCGGCATTGACCTGGGCACGACCAACTCCGTGGTGGCCGTCATGGAAGGTGGGGAGCCGAAAGTGATCCCCAACCAGGAGGGAAACCGTATCACTCCCTCGGTGGTGGCCTTCACAGAAAAAGGCGAGGTATTGGTGGGTGAGCCAGCCAAGCGCCAGGCCGTCCTGCACCCGGAGAGCACGATTTACTCGGTGAAGCGCTTCATGGGCCGCCGCGGCTCGGAGGTGGAAACCGAAAAGAAGATGGTGCCCTACGAGGTGGTTGGGGGGCCGGATGAGTTCGTCAAAATCCGCGTGCGTGGCAAAGACTACACCCCGCCCCAAATCTCCGCCTATGTGCTGCGCAAGCTCAAAGAAGCTGCCGAAGCCTACTTGGGTCATCGGGTCAACAAGGCGGTGATCACCGTGCCGGCCTACTTCAACGATTCCCAGCGCCAGGCCACCAAAGATGCCGGGCAGATCGCCGGACTGGAAGTGATGCGCATCATCAACGAGCCCACCGCCGCCGCGATGGCCTACGGCCTGGACAAAAAGAAAGAAGAAAAAATCGTCGTGTTTGACCTGGGCGGAGGAACCTTTGATGTTTCTATCCTGGAAGTGGCCGAAGGGGTGTTTCGGGTCATCGCCACCAGTGGGGATACCCACCTGGGCGGAGACGATTTTGACGAAGCCTTGATCAACTATGTGGCCAACCGGT
>JAJRRR010000050.1 GCA_024279285.1 Planctomycetota bacterium | reverse complement strand
GTCGTTATCGGGCCAGATTACCACCCGCTTGCCCCGCAGGGGTTCCCAATCGCTCTTGCGGGCGGCTTTGCTGCCGCCCATTGACGTTGTGGCCGCCAGCCCTACGGCAGCCAGACAATCGGCACACTTTTCGCCTTCAACGACATGGACCACTTCGGCTTCAAGCACCTCGGGTAGCCGGTAAAGCGGCCGGGGTTCGTCGGGCATACCCGGCAGCCAGCCACCGTGGGCACGCCGCACGGGGCGGATTTCTTTCCCCTTGGGCCGGTCCCAGCGAAACACCACGGCCACCTTGTTGCCGCGGGCATCGCGGTACGTGTACTTGGCCGATGGTTTACCCCATTTTCTTACCAACCCGGCCGCGGCCGCCTCGGGGGTAGGCGAAGGCTTTTCTTTGGGCCGGGGCCGCGGCTTGGGGGGCGTTCGCCGGGGAGCCGGAGGGTATAAGTCGGCTGTTTTCAAGGCCAAGTTGTCCAAAATATCATCAAGGGAACAGCCAGCATGGCAGTGAATCAGCACGCGGCCATCGTTGCCCAGCCCAATTGACAGGCTGGGTTTGTGGTCATCATGGGCCGGGCACTGCGCCACCCATTGGTTCTGCCCCGTAGAACGCACATGGCATCCCGCTTGTTCCAACGCCTGGAAGACTCTGGTAAGCGGAGTTTCGTGGCGCACATTGCGTTGCTTGGGAAGTCCATCTGGTTTACGATTATTCATTTGTGAAATCCTTGTTTGAGGAGTGCAGGAGCCGCGTTTGTGGTAGGTAAACGCGGCTCCTGGCATTGAGAAACCCAAAATCTTTACTACCGGGGCTTGTTCTGGCTCTGTTGATCGATCCAGCGGCGAAGGGCCTCCGGGTCGTACATCACCTTGCGGCCCAGGCGCACGTGGGGAAGTCCTCGGCGATGCCGAAGCGTCCACAAGTAGCGCTGGCTCACCCCGAGCAGCTGGGCGGCTTCCCGTTGCGAAAGAAGACGTGGGAGCATGGCATGTTCTCCAGGAAGCAAGGAGCTTTTCCAGGCGGCCCCGTGCCGCCCGGTTCTACTCGCATTCTGGAGAAGCCCCTGGGGGCCAATGGAGGTCTAGATGGTGGAAACCGCCCCGTTTTCCTAACCCGCATGCAACAAAGAGCTTAGCTTGCTTGATGAACGCACTTTTCCACTATGTGGCCCCTGTCCAGTCCACTTTTTCTCCCCTTAGATTTGCGGTTTGCCCTTGCGAACCACGACTTTGTATCCTCCCTTGCCCTTTCGCCCGGGAAAATAGACAGATTCTTCGAGAAAAGAACTTTTCTTGACCAAGCGTTTCAGGATTCTTACCGGATCGCCTTCTCCTTGCTTGGAATACTTCTTTTCAAGTTCCGGCTTGGTCAATTGGGGGCCGTGATGAAGAAAAATCTGCAATATAGTATGTTCGGCCTCGGTAACCGAAAAGGAATCTTTCCCCGGAACCTGATACCTTTGCTCCTCAAGGTAGTAGATCGGCACCAGTTGTTCCGAGGGCCGGGCCAGCCGCCGGAGGATCACATCCAGCGCAACCAACAGCTTTTCTTTCACGTCGGAGAACAGCAGCACCCGGGGGTGCTGTTCCAGTTTCTCTGCTTCCAACCAGGCAGGAAAAAACTCTGGGAGGCCGTTTGTGCCTTGTTGTTGGGCTTGCTGTTTTTCCTTTTGAAAAGCAAGTTCCCACAGGGTGCACCAGGGAATCTTGGCCCACCATTTCCCCCTTACCTCCTTCCATTGGACACCCGACGGGACAATGGCAGGGGTCCAGGCTCTTTCGGCTTGGGAGGGCGGAAGTACGGCCGCATAGTAGGCTGGGTTATCAAAGGAGTGTTCTTCTGGTTCCCACTTGCCGAACTTTTCGGGAAACACAAGCGGATCGGCCGCCGTGTCGAACAGGGCCAACAACAAGTACCACAACCGCTCCGGAAACCGGATTTGTTCCCACGGCCAGCGGTGGCTTTGGGGTAAGGCTCCTGGAACAAACCGGGCCACTTGGCCCACATAGGCGTCCAGCCGGTCCAGTGTTTCTTGAAAGCACCCAGCCCGTCCCTCATCGGCCCAGGAATACACCACCCAGGCATGCACCTCCGGCAATGGGAACTGGGGGCGACGAATTGTGTTTTTCCACCGAGGTGCCGGAAGCGAATCGCCACTGCGCCCTCGGCGACTGCCGTTTACCAGGAACAGTTGGGCCAAGGCAACCATCCAATCCGGTTCCGGGGGCAGGTGGCGCACCAGAAGCAAATCGCCGAAGAAATCCCGGCTTTCCAATTCCCGGCGATACTGTTTTCCCTGCTCAAGCAACCCTTCAACAAGCCGGGGGTGGCGTTCCGCTTTCTGAATGCTTTCCGGCATGGTTCTTCCCCTTTGTTCTTCTTGGTGCCGTGCGGTTCCTCTACCTTCGTTCTCGCACCTGCTCAGGGGGGCCATCAAGTGCACTAGCCGGACACCCTTTGTCCAACCTGGCCCGCTTCCGGCCGCGCCCGATGGCAAGCCCCCGGGGCAAGCGATAAACTTGGCCTATGCCTGCGTCTCCCAACTTTCCTTGGGAGAAAGACAGCAAGCGGGGCAAGCCGTTTTTCGGCAAGCTCTTGATCCCGTGGGAAGTGGTTTCCTCCAACACGAAGTGGTTTCCGTGTGATGTTCCTGGAAGAGCCCAAAGCCCGAAGTGTTCAATTGCCCGAGTGCCCTTTCCGGCGAGCGGAGCTTTATCTGGGTCAAGGTAATCCGGCCCTGGAGGTGGTCGTGGCCCAAGCCGAAAGCCGCCCTCGGCGGGGGGAACTGCTCAACTGCTGGAAGCGTCGCCACGGAGGGCGTCCGGCCCCGGTGCTGCTGGTGGTGCCCTGGGGGGAAAAAGCCTGGACCTGTGGACCCACGGGCATCGATCCGCCGGTGTACCAGATCACCTTGGATCAAGCGCGGCGCCTGTGTCGCGTGGCCTTGCTGGAGCAGCCCAACCCCCATGCCGCCATCCGCTTCCTGCACACGGTGTTGCCCCAGGCCGAAAGCGAGCTGCCGGGGGTGGTCAATCGCGGACTGCTTTCCGAGCATGTGCTCAAGCATCGGTTGCCCAAGGAGCCCTATTGGGAAGAAGCCATGCAGCAGGGAACCACGGCGGCCCGGACCAGCGGAGAAAAACTGCTGCATGCCTTGGGATTTGAACTTAAAAGCTACGACCGTCACACCTGGTTGCTCCAAGCGGCTGGGCGCCAGGTGGCCGTGGCCGTGCTGCTGCGGCCCGAAGAATCCCCCGACCAAAACCTCCCCCGCTTCAACAACTTCTCCCCCATCTCTTATGCCGTCGTGGTGGCCAACCAGCACAATATCCCCTATGTGCTGGTGGTGCAGCATCGGGCATTGCGCATTTACCCGGCCGAAATCGGCATGGGGGTGGGCCAGCGAGGGAGAACCGAAACCTTTTTGGAACTGCACCTGGACCTGGTGCCGGAGAACCGGATGGGCTTGCTTTGGGCCATCTTTTCCGCTCCCGCACTGCAAAAACAAGGCTATCTGTCCCAGCTTCTGGAAGACTCCCGGCGATTTGCTGGAGATTTGGCTCGCCGCTTCCGCCAGCGCATCTACGACGAGGTGATTCCTCGTCTGGCCCAAGCCGTGGCCCAGGCACGCCACGGACGCCGAAGACCTTCCCAGCCCGACCTGGCCGAAACCTACCAAGTGGTGCTCACCATCTTGTTCCGGCTGCTGTTTCTCGCTTATGCCGAAGACAAGGACCTGCTCCCCTATCAGTGGAACCAATCCTACCGCCACCGCTCGCTCAAACGCCTGGCCGAAGAACTGGCCGAAAAACTGCGGCGGCAAGGCTACACTCTGGCCCAGGCGGACATCCTCCCCTGGGAACGGACCGACGCGCTGTGGGAACAAGTGCGGCGGCTGTTTCGGGCCGTGGAGGAAGGCTACCCAGACTGGGGCGTGCCCATCTACAACGGACGCCTCTTCTCCAGCCGTGGGGAAGTCTCTCCGGTGGGCCAGCAGATCGCCCAGCTGACCCTTTCGGACCAGGCGTTGGGACCGGTGCTGTGCCACCTGCTGCTTACCGGAACCGATCAGGGCATAGGGCCGGTGGATTTTGCTTCCTTGAGTGTCCGCGAGTGTGGCACCATTTACGAAGGGCTGTTGGAAAGCGAGCTATCCTGGGCCGAGCAGCCGCTGGTGGTGGATCAGCGCACAGGGGCCTATCGCCCTCTGACCCCCCGGGAACAAAAGCAGGGTCTGGAGCCCGATGTCCCCCAAGGACGCATCTACCTGCACAACCGCTCCGGAGCCCGAAAAAGCACCGGCAGCTACTACACCAAGCCCTTTGCCGTGGAGTACCTGCTGGACCAAGCCCTGGAACCAGCCTTGCAACTGCACCTGCAGCGGCTGGATCAACTACCCCAGGACCAGGCGGCCGAGGCCCTGTTTGACTTCCGCGTGGCCGACATTGCCATGGGCAGCGGGCACTTTTTGGTGGCGGCGGTGGACCGGATCGAACGAGCCTTTTCCAACTATCTGAGCCAACGCCCCTTGCCGAAGGTGGAAAGGGAACTGGCCACGCTTCGCCAGGCAGCGCTTCGGGAACTGGAGAAGGTGGGCCTGGAAAAAGCCCTGGAGTCCCGCATCGAAGACAACCAACTGCTCCGCCGCCTGGTGGCTCGGCGATGCATTTACGGGGTGGACCTGAACCCGCTGGCTGTGGACCTGGCCCGGCTCTCCTTGTGGATTCACACCTTCGTGCCAGGGCTGCCCCTGTCGTTTCTGGATCACAACCTGGTGGTGGGCAATTCGCTCACGGGGGTGGGCACGCTGGAGGAAGTGGCCCAGCAGTTGCAACACCGGCCCATGTTCCTCAACCCCGAAAAAATCCTCGGCCAGGCCCGAAAACCCCTACTGCGTCTGGCCCGATTGGCCGACGCCACTCCCCAGGACCTGCAGCAAGCCCAAGCCGCCCACTTGGAAGCCCGACGACGAACCCTCCCGGCCCAGGCCCTCTGCGACCTGGTGGCCGCCGCCCGACTGGACCCCGAGCTGCAAGCCCCCCTGGAAGAGCTGCTTTACCAGCCCTGGCCGGAGATTCAAAAGACCCTTTGGAACTCCCGCTTGCACCGCCGGGCACGCCGGGTGCTCCAGCCCCTGGACCCCCTGCACTTCCCGGTGGCTTTTCCGGAGGTGTTTTTGCGTTCTCGGGCCGGATTTGACTGCATCCTGGGCAACCCGCCTTGGGAAAAAGTACACGTGGAAAAGCACGAGTTCTGGGCTCGCTACATGCCCGGTTTGCGAGGCTTAAGTCAACGACGCCGAGAGGCAGAAATCCGTAAACTCGAAAAGAGCCGTCCGGACCTTCAAGAGCAGCTTAAACAGGAAATCTTGCGTAGTGATCGACTTCGCGAAGCTCTGGTTCATGGACCATACCCAGGAATGGGAGAAAGTCATCCCGACCTGTACAAAGCTTTCTGCTGGCGGTTCTGGCACCTGGTGCACGCCCAAGGAGGCCACATCGGCGTGGTGCTCCCCCGCTCAGCCTGGAGCGCCCAAGGCTCCCAAAAGTTCCGAAAAACCGTGTTTGAGCAAGCAAAGACAGTCAAAATCACCACCCTGGTAAACAACCGGCTATGGGTTTTTGAAGACGGTCACCCTCAGTGGACTTATGCCCTGACGAGCATTGAGCGAAGCGCTTCCCCGGACCCCTCCCCGGCCCAGGTGGCCTTGCAGGGACCGTATGCTTCGCTGGAGGGGTTTCAGCGGGGGCGGGAGCATCCCCCGGCCCTGTTCCCCGCCCAGGATGTGCTCTCCTGGACCGATTCGGCCTCCTTGCCCCTGCTGCCCACCGAGCAGTCCCTGGAAATCTTTGCCCGAATGCGAAAACACCCCCGATTGGACGAGAACCACCCGGGCAATTGGCGCGCTCGGCCAACTACCGAATTGCACGCCACACAGGACAAGAAACTCATGGATGTAAAATCTGCCGAGTGTCCTCCCGGTTTTTGGCCGGTGTACAAGGGGGAGTCGTTTGACTTGTGGGAGCCGGACCGGGGGGCGGAGCGTTATTACGCCTGGGCGGATGCCCAGCGGGTGCAGGAGCACTTGCAGCAGAAGCGGTTGCGGAGCGGGCGCAACCGCCGCTCGGCTTTCAGCGAGTTTGATCCCCAGTGGCTGCAAAACCCCCGCACTCTCCCCTGCCTCCACCCCCGAATCGCTTTCCGAGATGTCGCCCGAGCTACCGACAGCCGAACCGTACGGGTAGCCCTGGTCCCGCCCAAGGTGTTTTTGAATCACAAGGCTCCGTATTTTCTGTGGCCGCGAGGGGATGAAAAGGATGTTGCCTTTTTGCTTGGCGTGCTTTCTTCCCTTCCTTTGGACTGGTACGCAAGGCGTCTTGTGGAGGTTAGCCTAACTTTCCATGTCTTGAATCCTTTTCCGGTTCCGCGTCCTGATCGGGGGGAGGAG
>JAJRRR010000049.1 GCA_024279285.1 Planctomycetota bacterium | reverse complement strand
CCACAACCCATGCGGAAGCGCCACATAGCCCAAAGCGGCCAGCGGAAATACCACGGCCACCAGCACGGTAGCGTGGGTCCAGGCGATCCATCGAGGCTTGCTTCCCGGGGGCGGAAGCACTCGGGCGGTGCCGAACACCATGCGGCACAGCAGTTGCCAACTCCAACTTTTGAGCTTGGATTGCTCGGCTCGTTGCTGCACGGCCAGCGCAGTGCGTTGCAAAGCAGCGGTGAGCGAAGCGGCCAAATAGCCCATCGCCACGCCGATCACCGTGCCCCAGAACAGCCCACCAACTAGGCAGTAGCGGTCCCAATCCAACAGGGCCAGCCACAACGAGTCGGCTGCCGGTGCCAACCAACTGCCCAAGCTGGTTTGTTCCAGCAGATAGTGCCCAGTGCGATAGCACCAAGGGGTCATGATCCACCCGAGGCCATAAAATGCTCCCCAGCTTTGGAAAAACACCTTCCACCGGTGCCGCAGCACTAGGGCCAGCACAAGCACCACCGCCACGGTGAGATTCCAACCGGTGGTGAATCCGGCCAGGGAGCCCAGGAACACGGCCACTCCCACCTGCCGCGGATGAACGCCCCGAGACACCGAACCCAGGAAAGAACCTAACACTTTCATCGTTCGTGCATCCTGGCACGGAGGAAAAGAAGCAGAATCTAGCGAGAGGTTTCGGCAAGTGTTTTCGGTTCAGGCCAGGGGAGCACTTGAATCAATTGGAGAAAGTTTATCGGTTGTGCTGCCGGGGAAGCCGCTGCGGGAAAGGCGGATTTGGGCTGGACCTTGCCACAAACCGTTGTATGATGAAAATTAAGTGAGGAGATGGCCGGATTCCTATTTGCTTTGGTTGATGTGTTTCCCTTTTTCCACAAGCAGGAGGAGCTATGCCCAAGGAAAAAGACACCATTGAAGTAGAAGGCGTTGTAACGCAAGCACTTGCGAACACTCAGTTCCGGGTCAAGATTGACGGAGGCCATGAGGTTTTGGCCTATGTAGGGGGGCGCATGCGCAAAAACTTCATCCGCATCGTGCCGGGAGACCGGGTCCGCGTGGAACTCTCTCCTTATGATTTGACCAAGGGGCGCATTACCTACCGCGAGCGCTAAACCGGCGCCAGGGGTTCTGGATCTACCGTTGGGCAAGCATAAGAGGATATTCTGCGCCGATTGATAACTGTCGTTTTTCAGGGGGGTTAGAGAGCTTTCTGCTGGCATTATGCCCGATGGAGGTCCTCTGATGAGGAGAGCTCTTAACGGGGAGAGCGGCAAGCACTTGACACAGGTTCTCGGGTGGATAGACTATTCAAGTGCAATTGAGAATCAGTATCAATTAAAACCCTCCCCGCTACCCAAGGAGACCTGCCATGAAATGCTCTGCCCGTGCCGCTTTCACCCTCCTGGAACTGCTGGTCGTGATCGCCATCTTGGCCATCATCGCTGGCGGATTGATTGTGGCTTACGATGGCCTGGACTCCCAAGCCGCCCGAGGCCAAGCCGCTTTTAACATCAAAGGGCTGGATCAGGCCATCCGTACCTATGCCACGGTCAATCGGGTCCATCCGAACAATTACGACTCCCTGTTGTTCACCGCCGCTGGCGACGGCACCGACGCTACCGCTTTGGACATCCTGCCCGAGAAGCTGAAAGGGAAGATCGGACCTTTTGCCCTCACTGCCGAAGCCGTGGCTGCCTTGAACGCCGCAGGGATCACCCACTTGCGCTATGTCACGGCAAGCTATCCCAACGATTTGTCCGCTCCCCCTTCAATCCCTAATCGCATCTTTGACGATCCGCCCCGAGGGTTTGGGCTCTCAGTGCCTTTGGCTCCCGGGGTGATTGTGGCTGCGGTGGAAAGCTCCGACGGGAGCAATGCCATAGTGGACTTCACTGGGGCTGACCCAGGGGCTTCCACGCGGCTTCGGGACATGGCCGGATTGGATCCCACGCGGCTCCACTTGGTAGTGGTTTTCGGGCTGGGCAACAACGCCACGATTGTCAAAGCCAACGACCCAGGCACCTCCGGCGCCACTAGCACCACGCTCTCCGAGGCTCCCTACTATGCCGATGTCCCCAAAGAACGCTACAACCGATTCCTGGTCCTCTATCACCTGGCCACCGACGATGAAGGCGACGGATTGGACCCGGGGGACTATCTCAGCAAGGCCCGATTCCTGGGTGTGCTGGACACCAACGGTGACTGGTACGACGAAGAATACGCGGAGTTTACCGGTCAGAAGCAATGATGGCCCGTGCCACTAGTACGACGACTGTCCCTGGGACCCTCCCTCGGCTGGCTCCAGGAGGTTTTACGCTCCTGGAGTTGGTCATTGTGGTCGGGATTTTGGCCATTGTGGCCGGGGCGGTGATGCTTTCCCTGGATCGGGTGCACCAGGAAGCCGCAGCCGGGATCACGCAGCATGATCTGGATCAGTTGCGCCAGGCGATTTTGAGGTTTTATCAAGACACCGGTTGGCTTCCGGGTCAGGGGCCGTTTGCCTTGGTGGGGGATCATCCCCTAGGTCAACTGGACCCCAACAACCCCTTGCATTGGCCTTCTTGGCTCGCTTCGGCCACGGCAGCCCAACGGGCCGCTTGGGCCCGACACCCAGGCAACTGGTGGCAACTGGTCTATAACCCCCTGGTGGATCGCAATGGTCAGTTGATTCATCCCCTGGGTCGCTGGAACCCCGCAACTCGCCGAGGGTGGCGCGGTCCGTATCTGAGCCTTCGGGGAGGAGGGCTGGTGGATTTGAGCCGTCAACTGGATCGTTCAGGAGCAGGGGATCCGGCAGCCGGCACGACGGCGGATGTGGTCCCTCGGTGCGTGGCTCCGGGGGATCCGTTTTCGGCGCCTCCCTTGGGCCCGTTTTTCCAGTGGTATGATCCCAACTCCCTCCAACCCCGACCCCGCTGGGGAAGACCTTACCTGATGTTTGACCTGCACCACGGTGATCCTGTGATACTTCGTGCTCGGGCTCGCGTGGTGGGTTTGGGGCCCAATGGGATATATGAGAGTTCTCCAGCCGGGCCGGGGGGCGATGATGTGGTGGTGTTTCTGTTCCGCTAGACGGTCTCCTTGCAAGCTGACGATGCTCCCGACCCGTTCCAACCCGAACGCCCCACTGCCTCAGGGGTTCACTTTGCTGGAGCTGCTGTTGGTAGTGGCCCTGTTGGGCATGGTGGCTTTGAGTGCCTTGGCCTTGACCGACACCACCGATCAACAGACCCGATACGACTTGACCGTGCAGCGACTTCGCCAAGCCCGGGAAGCCGTATTTCAGATGCGTCAAGGTCCTGGGGGAGAAGTGCTATTGTCGGGATTTGCGGTGGACTTGGGCCGCGTGCCACTTTCTTTGTCCGAGTTGGTTCAAGGTGTGGATCGCAACACCGGAGCGGCGTTTCCGCCGTTTGGGCCCCAAGTGCCGTTGTTTGATCCGGTGCCAGGGCCCGATGGACTCAACGACGGTGGAGAAGTCCCTCTGGCCGGACCTGCGTGGATGTTAAGCAAAGGCTTCCGCGGCGGTTATCTGCCGCTGGACCCGGGGGTTCAGGACTATCGGGACGGGTGGGGCAATGTGTCTTCCGTGCCTGCCGAAGATGAACTCAACTACGGCTGGGTGCTCCAGACCGATCTGCGGTCCTGGGTGCTCCGAAGCCTCGGCTCCGACGGGCTGCCCACTGATCCCAGCACTGATCCGGATGTCTTCCGCCACGATCTGGCCACCCAGCTTTTGCCTGCCCAGTGGATGGTGGACCTGAGCACCGTGCAGGTGGAAGTGGTCAATCGCACTGGGCAAGTTCTGGAAGTGGCTCAAGGCCGATTGCGTGTGTGCTTGTTGGTTTATCAAGTTGGCCGATGGCGCCGGCTGTGCTCGGATCCGAACAACCAACAGCCTCCGGTGCGTCGCATCGGCACCGACCCAGGAGATGATCGGTGGCGGGTTTGGGGGATGCAAGACTCCCAGGGCCAAAGTCTGGTTCCTGCCGGAGAGCATCTGCTGGTTTTGTGTGAAGATCCGGATCAGGTCCCTTTTTCCAGCGACGACACTCCCCAGGTGCTCAACCAGCAAGGCGGTTCGCCTCAGGTGTATGCCACCCGGGTGGTGTTGGTGCCGGGGGTGGTATCGGGACCTTTGGTGCTTGAGTTGAGAGTGCCTTAGCCGTGCGTGCCCGAGGGCCAATGCTGGTGATCCTCTGTGATGGCTTCCAGGTGGAAGCGGCGCTGGTGGTGCGTCGTGGACGAGGGCAGGAGGTGAGCGCTCGGGTGCGCATTCCCTGGAACCACGATCCCCAGCAACTGTTGCCTCAACTGGAACAGCTTGTCCCGGGAAAAACAGTCCGAGTGATCGTTGCCGCCCCGGAGGTGCTTTTCCTACCTGTGGAGCTGCCGGTGGACCCTCAGGCCCCGTTGAGCCAGGCGGAAATGCGCCAACTCCTCACTTGGGAGCTGGGCGATCAGGTGGCTCAAGCGGCTCAAGCTCCCTTGGTAGCCGAGGCCCTGGTGGGCCAAGGCGTGCTGGAGCCGGGTGAACTTTGGGCTCAACTTGCTTTTGCCCCGGCAAGCTCTCCCACACAGTTGCAGGGTGCTGTGGAGCAGATGGTCGGCCAAGGTCGACTCTCGGCCCAAGCCGTAGCGGATGCCCAAAAGTGGTGCGCTTCGCACCCCGGGGCGCCTGCTCCCGGGACGGAAGTGGTGTGCAGCTGGCAGCCCTCGCCCCAAGCGGCCGTTTCCTCCGAAGCTCAGCCTGGTCAAGCGCCTCTTCACACCTGGCTGGTGGCGGCGGTGGCTGGTGAAGTTTACCAGCGTTGGGCCAGCGCGTTTGAGTCCAAGCGGTGGCGTTGGTTGGGAATGGTCCCGGTGGAATGGCCCCTGTGGCTAGCGGCTCAGCAGCCGGGCGATGCAACTCCGGGTGAGCTGTTGATCTGGCTTCCTCACTCCCGGCGCAGGTTGAGCCTGCTGGGTTCAGGGCCTCGGCCTTTGGAGCCCCCTTTGGCTCACCCACTTTTGCATCCCCAAGGGAATCCTGAGCCTCGGCACCCGTTGCTTTGGGACGGCTTAGGAGAATACCTGGGCAAAGGTTCCTTTTCGCGCCTGAGCACCCAGCAAGTTGTTTTGGCAACAGCTCGCCTAGCTGATGAGGAAGTGGCAGGTTGGGAACCTTTGTGCCTGCGAGAGCCGGTTCCCCCTTGGTGGCGACGCCCTGTGGTGGCATTGGGGGTTTCGGCGTTGGTTTGGGCTGGAGTGCTCCTGGCACTGGAAACCCATCTGCGACCCCGACTCCACCGAGCCCTTGCGCGTCAAGCCGAACTGGGGACGGCTGTGGAACGACTCCAGGAGACCCAACAAGCCCAGGAAGCCCGACGACTCCGCGCCCAACGAGCCAGGCAAAAGCTGGCTCAGACCCAACAAAAGCTCCACCGATGCCAGCGTGCCTTGGAACTTTTCCAGCAGTGGCTCCCTCAGCGACGGCAAAAGATGTTGGACACACTGGACCATCTGGCCCAGGTGGTCTCTTCCCAAGTGGTCCTGCGGCATCTGGAGCTGGACGCCTCGGGTCAGATCCGCCTGGAAGGCTGGGCCACTGATTCCACCGCAGCTCAAGAGTTCCTGGCCCGATGGATTCGCAGCCTGGGAAACGCTCCAGTTCGGATCGTTCAAGAGCGCATGGAGACCACCGGCGGTTTGGGCACCGTGGAGTTTGAGCTTCGGGTTCAGGTTGCCCAGGTGGCGGAAGTTCCCTCGGCGATTGCCCACGCGGACCAAAGAGCCCTTGGAACCACTGCGAGGAAACCCCAATCACGAATGCCTTCCTTGCGACTTTCCACCCAAGTGTCCTTGCGACCATGAAAACCTCCCTGAGCTTGCGTGAGCGGGTGTTGCTTTGGAACCTGGTGCTGGCCAGTGTTTGGGCAGGATATTTTGTGCTGAGCTTTCGTCCTCGGCTTTCTCAGGCCAAAAGGGCTGAAAGCCGCATCCAGAGCTTGCAGCAACAGCGGACAAAGCTGGTGGCTGCTTTGCGAACCGCCGATCCTCCCCAGGAGGATCCGGCTCAGTTGGAACGCAAGCTTCGTCAGGTTCAAGCTGAGCTTGAGCAGTGCCAAGAAACCCTTGATCAATGGCAGCGTTTGTTGACTGCCTCGGAGCGGCCACTTCAAGTGCAGGAGCTTAAGTTGCGTTTTGCTCAACTGGCTCAAGAGGCCGGATTGACTGTAGTTTCCTGGACTCCATGGAGCAAAGGGCGCACGCCCGCTGGTTCGTCTGTTCGGAACAACTCCTCCCAGGAGCTTTTGCAATGGTGTGCCCAGCAGGGTTGTCGGCTTTATCGGGTCAAGCTTCGGGGAAGCTATAGTCAGTTGGTCCAGTTGTTGCGCACTTGGGACCGATTACCCCCGGTGGCAGCCCCGCTTGTGTTGAGCGTGGATCAACCAGGCGGGCCTCAACCAGGGCGCTCGCAGTTGGAAGTGGAGTTGGTGGTTTGCTTTTGACCGGGAGTTCCCTGAGCGGATGGAATCTTTGCAGACAGATCGTTTGCCGCCGCTTGAACTGTGGCACAGGCTGCTGGCCCGATGCGTGGAGCTAAGCGCCTCGGACCTGCACTTGAGCGGAGGGGCTCCGCCTTATGTGAGACTTCACGGTCAATTGCAACCGTTGGACTCTTGGCCGGAACTTTCGGCACCTCAGGTGCAGGGGATTGCCCGGGCTTTGATGAACCCGGCCCAAGCAGAAGTTTTTGACCAACGATGCACTTTGGACCTGGCTTATTCCTATCAACAGGTGCGGTTTCGCATCAATGTTTATCGCCAACAGGGCGAGGTGGCCTTGGCCGTGCGGCGGCTGGAGGATGTATTTCGCACGCTGGAGGAGCTGAACCTGCCAGCAGCGTTGGGGCAGTTGAGCCAGCTTCGTGACGGGTTGGTGCTGATCTGCGGACCTACCGGAAGCGGAAAAACCACCACCCTGGCCACGCTTATTCATCAGATCAACACCCACCGTGCTTGCCACATCATCACGATTGAGGACCCGGTGGAGTATGTTCACGCCAACATTCGGTCCTTGGTGCATCAGCGGCAGCTTTATACGGATGTGCCCAGCTTTGCCGAAGCCGTGCGTGCCGCTTTGCGCGAAGACCCAGATGTTATCTTGGTGGGCGAGATGCGCGACTTGGAGACCATGCGTGCGGCGATCACGGCGGCCGAGACAGGCCATCTGGTTTTTTCCACTTTGCACACCGGGGATGCAGTCGGAGCGTTGGACCGGATCATCGGGGTGTTTCCGCCTCAGGAGCAAGTGTCGGT
>JAJRRR010000048.1 GCA_024279285.1 Planctomycetota bacterium | reverse complement strand
GGGTAAAACACTACATGTTGGGCTTCTAATTCCAAGTAAGCCCTAGATGTAGTGTGTGGTCCCCGCTGGGAGAACCGGCCACCCAGGGCGTGGAGCTGCGACATCTGGCCTGCAGCTTAGTTTTTTGCAGGGGCCTTGGCCTAGGGCGGTTCTGGCGTCCTGGGTAGCAGGAAAAGCGGGAAGGGGTGGGAAAATGGTCTGTTTTCCCGGTGGTGATTGTCATAACTTGTTTTTGTAGAAGGTGTTGCGGAAATAGCGATCCGACCGGGAAAAGCGGGAATCGTTGAGGGGGCCTAGTGGGACTTCCAGCTGCGGCAGCAGAACGCGAAAACCCAAGGTGCAGAGCACCCCTGCTGCGACACTAGGGCAGCCTGCGACATTGGCCGATGTCGCAGATAACCTGCCAGAAAAACTGAACTTACGCCCACTGCGACACTGGCTCACAACCCAGGGGTTTTGTCCCAGTGGCCAGCTTGGCCGCAACCGGGGGCGGGAAACCTGGGGGAGCCGAAGCTGCTACGGTTCCGCGGCCACCACGGCTTGCCACACCAAGTCCAACACCTGCTGTTGCACCTCCCGGTCCAGGACCGGCTAGGTGAACCCCACCGCTGCACCTAGCCAGCCAGCTCCCGCTTTGTCCTGCCCTGCGAAGCAATGGGCCCTCAGTCCCATCAACCCTCTCTCCAGGCTCTCCCGGAAGGAAACTGCACGGCGCGCACCCAATAGCGCACCTTCGGGCTCACAGAGTTTTTCGTAACTTATTTCACCAAAGCAGGTTGTGAATTCCGGTTCGAGTCCTGGCCGGGTAGCTAAGTGCTTGGGAATAAAGGAGTTAGGGGCAGAAAGGTTTTCTCGCCCGTGGCCTTTAAGGGTGGCCTTTAAGGTTGGGGGCGGCACGGTCGGGCCGCGACAGAGGCAAAGGGGGTTCTGGCTAAGGGGCTGGAGTCTGGGGTCTAACTTCCTGGTGGAGCTTAGGAGTTCAGAATCTCACAAGTAGTGCCGAGCCCCTGGCTAGAGATTCCACTTGGAAAACAGCGTTTGTCGGAACTGGGACCATTCGCACACGCT
This sequence comes from Planctomycetota bacterium, assembly GCA_024279285.1. Lineage (GTDB taxonomy): Bacteria > Planctomycetota > Planctomycetia > Pirellulales > S012-138 > S012-138. Next base: position 8,152 of record JAJRRR010000048.1, on the reverse strand, counting down.
TTGTTCATCTTCTTGCTGCTCTAAGAGTTCCGCCACCCATTGATCCATGCGGCGCAGGCGTTGGGCCAGGATTTGAACTGCATTGTAGGCCAACTTGTAAGCCGCGAGGCAGTTTCTCCGGATAAGGTCTTCGTACTCGTTTCGGCCCAGGCGAAGCAAATGAACATGCGTCTTGGCGCGAACACTGGCCGAGTGTGGAGCCGGATGGAAAAACGACATTTCGCCAAAGTTGGCGTATGGCTCCACGGTAGCCAGGATCACATCCCGACCATCCGACCCGTGGCGTACCACTTCGCAAGTGCCTTCCAACACCACCCAAAGGTTTTGGCTGCGTCCACCTTGGCGCAGGATGACCTCGCCGGGCTGGAAGTGCATGAGTTGGCTGATTTGGGCCAGTTGTTCCAGCTCCGAGGGTTTCATGTCGTGGAACAAAGGGACTTGAGCCAACAGCTCGGTGGTGATGGTCAGGGTCATGGCACTCCGCCTCCCAAAATGGTGGCACGCCCCACGCGCCCAATGCCGATGATGTAGGCCGCAGTGCGCAGGGAAACTTTCTTCTGCACGGCCAGTTCCCACACTCGCTGGAAACTCTCCGACATGATACGATCCAGTTCCTGGCGTACGCGCTGGATTCCCCAACGGTAATGCTGGCGGTTCTGAACCCACTCAAAGTAGCTCGCGGTAACCCCGCCGGCGTTGGCCACAATGTCGGGAAACACAATGATCTCGCGCTGCTGGAAGATGCGATCCGCCTCCGGCCAGGTAGGTCCGTTGGCAGCTTCAATGATCACTCGGGCACGCACCTCCTTGGCCAAAGAGGCATCAAACACTCCGCCCAAAGCCGCCGGGATGAGCACATCCACATCCAGGGTGAGGAGCTGTTCGTTGCTGATAGGCTCGGCGTTTGGATAGCCGGAAAGACTACCGTTGTTTTGCATCACATAGCGGAGCACATCGGGGATGTCCAACCCTTCGGGGCGATAGTACCCTCCGGAGATGTCGCTGACGGCCACGATGCGACAATCGGCTTCGTGGAGGAACTTAGCCGTGTGGGTGCCCACATTGCCAAACCCTTGAATGGCCACCGTGCACTGATGAGGCTTGCGCCCCAAACGCCCCAAAAGCTTAAGCGTCACGATGCCCACCCCTCGCCCGGTGGCTTCCTCCCGACCGGGCAGACCGTACAACTCCACCGGCTTGCCCGTCACACAAGCCGGAGAAAAGCCATGATATTTGGAATACTGGTTCATGAACCAAGCCATCACTTCGGCGTTGGTGCCCATGTCGGGAGCCGGGATGTCGGTGTCCGGACCTACCAAGTCGTGAATCTCGTCCACGAAGATGCGGGTGACCTTTTGCAGTTCCCGGGGGGAAAGCTCCCGAGGGTTGACATTGATGCCGCCTTTGGCTCCACCGTAGGGGATTTCCACCACGGCGGTTTTCCAGGTCATCAGGGCGGCCAAGGAACGCACTTCGTCCAGGTCCACATCGGGGTGGTAGCGTAAGCCACCTTTCATGGGCCCTCGGGAGTTGTCGTGCTGGACCCGATAGCCAATATAAGTGGCCACCTCACCGTTGTCGCGCTCAATGGAAACCTGGACCTGGATTTCCCGTTTGGGAGTGATGAGCAAGGTACGGATGTTTTTGCTCAAATCCAGCAAGTCGGCGGCTTGGTGGAAGTAGAACTCCGTAGCTTCAAAGGCGCGCATGGCATCTTCCTTGGACCGAAACCAGTAAAATCGGCGCAACCCAGAGCCGAAACAACTGCCCCATGGCTATTGTGCCACATGAAAAGTCTTTCACCCAACGCAATTTGGCCCGATCTCGCCGCAGAATCTTCCCGGCTCCAGTTCCCAAGTCCGGCTGCACCTATTTTAGCGGAAAAGCAGCCTGCGCTGTGTGAACACAAAGGGGGTTTTTCTTTCCCGGGGGGTGTTGTACACTTGCGGCGAACTTTTCCTGGGGCCTGAGCCCCAAAAGTCCGATTCTGTTCTCCACGCAACCTTTGTGCGGCACTGTCCGTCTTGGCCAAAACTCCAAGAACCCTATAGGTGCGAAAGGGAAAAACATGGCCACTGTGACCAAAGCTCGCCAAACTCGAGGTCGCAAGTCCGGTGTGGGCAAGATGATTTACTACTTCGGCCAAGGACGCACCGATGGCCGTGGTGATATGAAAGAACTCCTCGGAGGCAAAGGAGCCAACCTGGCCGAGATGAACTCCCTGGGACTGCCCGTGCCGCCCGGGTTCACCATCACCACCAAAGTCTGCGCCCTGTACTACGAACTGGGGCGTCGGCTGCCCGAGGGCCTGATGGACCAAGTGCGCCGACACATCCGCCTGATTGAAAAAGAACAAGGCAAGCGGTTCGGAGACGAAAACAACCCCCTGCTCGTGTCGGTCCGCTCCGGAGCTGCGGTCTCCATGCCCGGCATGATGGAAACCATTCTCAATCTGGGGCTGACCGACCGCTCCGTGCGAGGGCTAGCTGCCGCCACCGGAAACGAGCGCTTCGCCTACGACGCTTATCGCCGACTGATCAACATGTTCGGCTCCGTGGTCATGGGTATTCATCACGATGAGTTTGAGGAGGCGTTTGCCAAGATTCGGGCCAAGTATGGAGCCCAGGTCGACACCGAAGTGCCCACCGAAGGAATCCAGGAACTGGTGGAGCGATACAAGCAGATTTATGAGCGTCATGTAGGCCAGCCCTTCCCTCAAGATCCTTACGAGCAGTTGGAAGCTGCCATCAAAGCCGTCTTTGACAGTTGGATGCAGGAAAAAGCGGTCACTTATCGGCGGATTGAGCGCATCACGGGCTTGTTGGGTACAGCCGTGAATGTGCAAACGATGGTCTTTGGCAACATGGGGGAAGATAGCGGCACCGGGGTGGGGTTTACCCGAAACCCCAGCACCGGCGAAAACAAACTCTATGGGGAGTTTCTCATCAACGCCCAGGGCGAAGATGTAGTGGCCGGAATCCGCACCCCACTGCCTGTGTCCGAAATGCGCCGCTGGAATCGCCAAGCTTACGAAGAACTGCTGCGGATCAAGGACATTTTGGAGCGGCACTATCGGGACATGCAGGACATTGAGTTCACCATTGAGCGCGGCCGGCTCTACATGCTTCAGACTCGAACCGGCAAGCGCACAGCCCAAGCCGCCGTGCGCATCGCCTGCGAAATGGTGGACGAAGGATTGATCGATGAACGCACGGCGGTGCTGCGTGTGCCGGCTGGGGACCTGGTCCAATTGCTCCTGCCTAGCTTTGATCCCGCGGCCAAGAAAAAAGCCGAAGTGCTCACCACCGGTTTGCCCGCCTCGCCGGGAGCAGCCGTAGGCAAGCTGGCTTTCACGGCTGAAGAAGCTGTTCAACGGGCCCAAGCCGGCGAGGATGTCATCCTCGTGCGCAAGGAAACCAGCCCGGAAGATGTGGAAGGAATGCACTCGGCCGTGGGTATTCTCACTTCCACCGGAGGCATGACCAGCCATGCGGCCGTGGTGGCCCGAGGCTGGGGGCGATGCTGTGTGGTCGGAGCCGGGGAGCTGCACATTGATGCCCGACGCCGAGTACTCACCGTCCACGGAAAACGGCTCGGGCCCAACGACACCATCTCCATCGACGGCTCCACCGGGGAAGTGATGTTAGGCTCAGTGCCCACCCGGGAACCGAAGCTCTCGGGCCACTTTGCCCGATTGATGCGTTGGGCTCAGCAGTTTCGCACCTTGGGCGTTCGGGCCAACGCCGACACGCCAGAGGACGCCCGTCGGGCTCGCTCCTTCGGGGCCGAAGGAATCGGACTGTGCCGCACCGAGCATATGTTCTTTGAAGGCGAGCGCATCGACGCCATGCGAGAGATGATCCTGGCCGAAAACGAAGAACAACGACGCAAAGCCCTGGCCAAACTCCTGCCTTATCAAAGGGCCGATTTCCAAAAAATCCTCACGGCCATGAAGGGCTTTCCGGTCACCATTCGGCTCCTGGATCCGCCCTTGCACGAGTTCTTGCCTCAGGATCCCAAAACCCAGGCAGAACTGGCCAAAAAGCTTGGCGTGAAACCGGCTCGGATCAAAGCTCGGGTCCATCAGCTCCACGAAGCCAACCCGATGCTGGGCCATCGTGGTTGCCGCCTGGCAATCACCTATCCGGAAATCCTGGAAATGCAGGTGCGAGCCATCGTGGAAGCCACCATTGCCTGTCGCAAGCGCAAGGTGGACGCCAAACCGGAAATCATGATCCCCTTGGTCGGAACCGCTCGGGAGCTGGAGTTCCTGCGCCAGCGAGCCGAGGAAACGATCCAGCAGGTTCTCAAAGAGAAAAAGTACCAAGGCAAACTGGACATCCCCATCGGCACGATGGTGGAGGTGCCCCGCGCGGCCCTGACTGCCGAGGAAGTAGCTCAATTTGCCGACTTCTTCAGCTTCGGCACCAACGACTTGACCCAAATGACCTTCGGCTTCAGCCGCGACGACATCAATGCCTTCCTGCCTGACTACTTGGAAAAGCGCATCCTGGAGCGTGATCCGTTCCAGACGCTGGACCGAAAAGGGGTGGGCCGATTGATTCAGATGGCTGTCCAGGAGGGCCGCCAAGCCCGAGCCGAGCTAAAATGCGGCATTTGCGGCGAGCACGGCGGAGATCCGGACTCCATTGACTTTTGCCAACAAGCCGGGCTGGACTATGTGTCTTGCTCGCCGTTCCGGGTGCCGGTGGCCATTGTGGCTGCGGCTCAAGCAGCTATCCGCCAAGGAGCCTAAGGACTTGTGTCCCTGCGGCCTGCGGCTTGCGATGTGCGGAAGCAAACGCAGGTTTTCGCTTCTGCGAGCAAGCGCAAGGAGAGGCTCGGTGGCTTAGCCTTCTCACCCCCACAGGTTAGTTACTTCAGTCTGTCCCGTTCGGCCAGGAGTCGTTTGCGGCGGGGGATGAGGTAGCGCATTTTGGCATCCAAAGAACTGAGCAAGGGCATTGGGCCAGGGTGCACTTGGCGCAGCAGCTCCAGTCCCAACTGCCAAAACGGGCCTCCCAAGTGCTCCTGATGGCGGAGCTGGGCTTGGGCAAAGATAGGTCCTTGGTCCCAAAAGCCCAACAAAAACCCCTGGGCCCGAATGGGCTGATGCACCACCACCGACACGCCCACTCCGGCCAGGTCTTTGGTCACCGCGTAGAAAGCCTCGTCCACCTGGGGGAGTTCTCCGTCCCAAGGGGCCAAAAGCACCGGCAGGGAACGATTGGCCCGACTCTGTTGCCGCGATTCCACGCCCAAGCGGTGGTAGTTGGGTGTGGTCAGATCCACCAGCCGCTGTACAATCCTTTGCAACTGCTGTTGATCACGCAGGGCAAGCCAGTTCATCGCTGGATTCCTTGGCCAAGGGGCTCTTTCAACACTAACATCTTTTCCCACCAGAGGCTTTCGGCGTGCACTCCTTCGGCCCAAAAGGTAAAATCTATCTGCGGAACTCCTGCTCCTTGATGGTCGTCAAAAGATTGGGCAGTGCACCAAGGGGTGCTCTCCCGCAGAAACGACTGAAAATCCTTTGGCCAAGGGAAAACTTCCATGCACAGGACCAGAAAGGCTTGGCTCTGGGGATTGGTGTCGTTGCTCCCCACTGTGGTTGCCGCGGAAGAGGCCAACTCACAACGGGGAGTTGAAAAACACATCCACCGGTGGATTGCACAGTTGGATCATCCGTCTTACGCTCGGCGTCGGGAAGCCGCTCAGAAGCTCTTTGAAGCCGGCTCGGGTGCCATAGAACCATTGGTCCAGGCAGCTCAACAAGGGCCCCTGGAACGCACCCATCAGGCCGTCCAGATTCTGGCCCGAATGCTCACCCAAGGCCAAGGCTCTCTGAAGTCTCAAGCCCGAGCTGCCTTAGAACGACTCAGCCGGTGTGAAAATGCCCCGGCGGCTCGCCGGGCGCGGCTGGCTTTGGCCCAAGCCGGAATCCATGTGGATCAACGCCAAGTCCGTCCCGGGATAGGAGTCCCCCAAATCGTGCCTGGAATTCGCATCCAAGCTGGTCTGATCCCGGCAGGCAAAGTGCACATTCGGGTTCAAAAAGACAAAAACGGACGACTCCGCATCACCCGAACCAAACCCGGAGAGGAAATCCAACTGACCGAAACTCCTGAGGGAAAAATCACCCTCCAGATCAAACGCAAAACCCAAGGCAAACAAGAAAACAAACGCTACGAAGCCAAAAACGCTCAAGAGCTGAAACAAAAGCACCCGGAGGCTTATAAGCTCTATCGGGAACTCAAACGCCTATCGCAACCTCCGGTAAAAATCCTAGTGCCCGGACTTCAGCCAGGGCAGTAATTGGTCCTTTTAAGACCAAGCTCCAACTCTCGGGCTGGCCGCACTCAGGTTTCCGTTTTGCCCAAGGCACTCCTCTTGCTTAAGCCGCCAAGTGCGTCGTTCTGCGAGGGAGTGGAACAGTGGCAAGAGTTGCCGTTGTCCCTATTTGGCTCCCCCTTTCCCGCTCCCGCTGGCTCCCAGGTCCCAGGAGCACCTATACTGTTCAGAAAGAGGCCCTGAAAACCTCAACGGATTAGGTTGGGAGGACGATCAGATGGGGGCCAGGGGAGCGGATCAACCATGCGACACGGAAACGGGGGTGTTGGTACGCTACTCGCGTCGGGCGATGGCGTGCGAGTTTGCCGTGCTTTTGGACCCGGTGCGCTATCCTCACGCAGCCCAGACCGCTTTGACCGCCTTGAACGAAGTGGACCGCCTGGAAGAACTGCTCAGCATTTTTCGGCCCTCCAGTCAAATCAGCCGGATCAACGCCCAGGCCCATCGCCAACCAGTGCCGGTGGCTGCCGAAGTGATGGAAGTGCTGCAAATGGCGATGGAGATTTGGCGTCGCAGTGGCGGGGCATTTGACATAGCCACGGGAGCGTTGAGCCGCTGCTGGGGATTTGTGCGCCGCCAAGGGCGCATGCCTCGGCCGGAGGAGCTACGCCAAGCTCTGGCCCAATCCGGTTCCCAACATCTCAAACTCCATCCCCAAGAAGACACCGTAGAACTGATCCAAGAGGGCGTGGAACTCAACCTGGGCAGCATCGGCAAGGGGTTTGCCCTGGATCAAGCAGCTCAGGTTCTCAAACACCAGGGGGTGGAAGATTTTCTCATCCACGGAGGGCAAAGCAGTGTGTTGGTGCACGGGGGTGCCGACCCTTCGCAACCCGAGCGAGGATGGTTGCTCGGCGTGGCCCACCCCTTGCGTCCCCAGTTGCGCCTTGCTCGGATTCGGGTGGTTAATGCCGCCTTGGGCACCTCCGGCAGTGGGACGCAGTTTTTTGTTCATCAAGGGCAACGCTACTGCCATGTGTTGGATCCCCGAACCGGTTGGCCGGTGCAAGGAGTGTTTAGCGTCACGGTTCGGGCTCCCTCGGCAGCTCTGGCTGATGCTTGGGCTACCGCACTTTTTGTACTGGGACCAGAAAAGGCCGGCGAAGTTCTGGCCCAAGAAAAACATATCGCCGCGCTGATGCTCTACGAAGTTCCCCAAGGAGGCTACCGGCTTCAAGCCTGGGGCTTTGCCCCCGAGGAGCTGGAACTGCTGGAGCCTTACGATCAATGGCTTTCTCGGCCTTCTCCGTCCGCCTCATAGCAGCCCGTTGAACAATTCCTCCTCAAGCCGAAACTTGCTTCAGGAATTGTCGTAAATTCCGAAAAAAGCGGCTCGGCAGAAGCCTCGCCCTCTCAGGCTTGCGTTTTTCAACGGGCTGTTAGTCTGATTCCCCCTGACACTTTATCCCCAGCCAGGTTGTTCAACGCGCATCGTCGGCACAAGTGGTGCAACCCCTTCCTCTTGAACTCTGCTTGCGAGAAACCAGCCGGGGGATCTGACCGTGCGGCTTTTTGTTGTGCCAGAGCAACCTAGTGTTGAACAAAAGCAGCGCGCCCAAGCTGCTGGTTTTGGACTTGCTCCCAGTTCGCACCCGATCCAGCCATGAAACGACAAAGCCTTGCGCCAGCTCGCCCGTGGCAAACTCTAGCATTCCCAAGAGTCCGGCAGGTGGTTTGGATCTGGGGCTTGGTCCTGCTTGGAACCGCTCCCTCAGCCCGGGCGCTCGCTCCTGCGGACCCCCCAACTTGCAGCCCCCCCGCTCCTGGAGCGGTGGGGAATTTGCGATTGGCCCAGGTCCCC
>JAJRRR010000047.1 GCA_024279285.1 Planctomycetota bacterium | reverse complement strand
GGAAGGGCAATTGGAGCCGGTGGCAGCATCAACATGCCCATGGAGACTAGCACCACAGCCACCACGACATCAATGATCAGAAATGGCAGATAGATCTGGAAACCGATCAAAAAGGCTACCTTCAACTCACTCAGAATGAAAGCAGGCACCAAGGCCCGAAGCGGTACATTGCGTTCGTTGCGTTCCGCTCTGGCTCCGTAGAAGACATAGGTGACCGATTGGCTGGGCTGGCCTTGTTGCTCGTGCAAGTAGTCCAAAAAGAGCCAAACGGTGTCGGTGTTTCCTGCCGATTGGATTTGTCGGGCCATGAAGCGTCGCACCGGCTCTTGCACCCGTTGCCAGGCGGTTTCCAGATCGATTTCTTGACGATTGTAGGGGGCGATGCCTTGGTCGTAGGCTTCTTTCCACACCGGGGCCATCACGGTCAAGGTGATCAGCAGAGCCAGGGAAGTGATCACCTGGGCCGGAGGGAGCTGCTGAGTGCCTAGTGCCTGGCGCAACAGACCCAACACCACCAGCAGGCGAATAAAACTGGTGGTCATGAGCAAGATGGCCGGAGCCAAAGTCAGCACGGTAAGCAGCAGCAATATCTTGAGCGAAGCTGAGAGCCCGCCTGGTCGGGTCCAACTGCGCACCAGTTCCTGAGGATCCAGGGTTTGAGAGGGAGAGGGCTGTTGGGAGGTGGGGAGTTGGTTGGGGACATTAGCTTCGGATTGGGCCAGCACGGGTTGGGAAAGGGCCCAAATGCTCAACAGCATCCCCGCTACTGTGGCCCATCGGTGCCAAGCGAACGGGCCCAGGAAACCAAGGCTCTTTGGCCGCTTCAGCTCCCATTCTTGGACAACCAGCGACCAAACCACGGTTTCACCTCCGCGTGGTGGGAAAAGAGGCTTGGGAATCCGGGCCGGCTGAAGGCGAGGCCACCGTGGAATCTTTGGCCAATTGAGCCAAGGTTTGGCGAAAAGCCTCGGTAGAGCTGAGAGGATCTGTCTGACGGCACAATCCGGCCAAGTGAGTCACCTGATCCGGATCGTTGATTTCCAGCACCACTTGCACTTGGCCCCCTTGGAGGGAAAGCAGGGCGGCTTTGCTGCCCAAGCGGACCAGTACCAGGGTGTGTTTGGAATCAATAGGAGCTTTGCCCAGCACTTCGAAGGCGTCCCGGGGCAGGGGGCGCATGCCTGGGGGCTGCCAGCGCTTCAGCACTGCTATCAACAAGACGAACGCTCCCAGCGTGATGGCCAAGGCTCCCAGGACGGTTCGGGCGCTTTGTTTCCAGTTGTTGCCCCAACTGAGGCCCGGAAAACCTGATTGGGAAACACTCCCTTGTGAGTTGCGAGGCCGGAGCACTCGGGAAAACTTTCCTGAAGACTCAGAGGAGCGGGACGACCGTGCCGGAGAACTAGCAGAGCTTGCAGAGGAAGTGGCAGGCGAAGAGTTGTTATGGGAGGTGTGGCTTGCAGCCTTCGGAGAGGGCTTGGGGTTGGAGCTTCGGGGCGGATAGGCTTTGGGAGACTCCGGCGGCGAGGCCCCAGCCCCTGATGCCCCCAGGGCCAATACCACTCCCAGCAGGACCTGCCAGGTCCGGGAGCACAACCCCCTGGGCAGAGGAGCCAGAAGCGAGCTTTGCCATCCGGGCATGGGTTTGGGCGTCCTTACCCGTTTAGGTTTCATCCTGGGACTCGGAGGCGGCGTCGCCCACGATCAGCTCGGCCACACGGATACAAAAGTTGTCGTTTAAGACGAGCACCTCGCCTCGGGCCACAGGGCGACCATTGACATAAATATCCACTGGATCACCAGCCAGTTTGTTCAGGGGCACTACGGATCCCTTGCCCAACTTGAGCACTTCTTCCAGGGGCAGGTGCGTTCGGCCCAACTCTATCCGCACCTCCAGCTCCACATCCCGAAGCAACGACAAGGTGGCCGATTGGCTGGAGGGCGGAGCCGGACCCAAGGGCTTTAGCTCAAACGGCTTCAGCCCGTCAAGGCCGCTCTCGGCAGGTTCTTCCAGGGAATGCAATGCTTCTTCGGCCTGGCGCAACAGATATTCCACATCCTGAGGGTGGACCGAGGGCTGAGGTTCCGGTTCGGCTTGCGGGGATTTGGCCTGTGATTTTCGGGCCACAGGGGGTTGATTGCCACGGGCTTTGGCCAGCAGTTGCTCTATTGCCTCTTGGCTGAGCACTTCGGAGGAATCGTCTTCCTCCTGAGCGGAGCCTGCTGCGGCGGAAGTGGCAGGGGAAGAACTCCCTTGGCCGGATTTGGCTTGGGCCAGGAGTTGTTCAATTTCCTCCTGAGCCAGCACCTTGTCGGCGTCAGGAACCTGCTCTGGGGATTGGGCTTGGGGTTTTTCCGCCTCGGGCTGGGCCGAGGAGGGCTGCTCCGCAGAAGCGGATTTTTTCTGAGCCTGGGCTTGCTGGAGCAGCTTTTCAATTTCCTCCTGGGACAGTTCCTTGTTTTCGTCACTCATGGTGGAGCATCCTTTCCCCACCTTGGGGCCGGAGCGGTTAGTTTTCAAAGAAGGAGAACTCGGTGATGACCACGCCACGCACCAGGGGCTTGCCCAGCGCGGCGTTCACTTTGGTCAAAATGCGCCGCTTGATCAACCCCAGACCCGCATCTGCAAAATCTTTGATCTCTGCCGCCCGAACAATGACCAACACCGATTCGCGGATGCGGTTTTGGGTTTGGGCATATAGGGCGTCAAACTCCGCCTCGTCTTCCTTGGCCACCAGCACATACAAGTGGAAGTCTATGCTCCAAGTGGTGTTGGTGGCCACTTGATAGGTGGTCACATGGAACGCGCCCAGGTCTTTTTCCACCGTTTCGGTGACATCTTCCGGAAGGGTTTGTTCCAGGTCTTGGAGGGTTTTTTCTTCTTCGGTGGGTTCTGGGGGTTCCAGCGACACTCCAGCGGCTGCGGCGACATCTTCCGGGGAGGGAAGCAGCATTGCTGCCACCGCGCACTCAATACCCACCAGCGCCAGCAGTGCCAGCACCACTCCCACTTGCTTGAGCAATCCGGATTTTTTCTCGTTGGTGTTTTCTTCGGTGGCTTGGTTGGCTGCACCCTGGGTGTTTTCTTCCGCCATGCTCGTCCTCCCCTTGCAGTTGGCGTCTGCTTCACATTCCGAACCAAACATAGCATACGAAAATCCGGATGGAGCAGACGGAGCGAATTTTCCGGACATAAGGAGAGCCGAGTTGGTTCAAGATTAGCCCAGTGGTGCAAATGCCCCAGATGACTAGTGGCCTGATCCGTTCCCCACCAGTTCGTCCAACAGAAACACTTCCACCCGTTCGTGCAGAGCAGGATTTTTGGCGGCTTGTTTGCTGGTGGAGGGTTCAAAGCGTCCGGCTACGGTGATGCGTACCCGATGTGGCTCCAGCCCCCAGGTCTGCAAGAACTCCAACACAGCTTTGGCCCGGGCATAAGCCAGGTCCCAACTGGGGTCTTCTTGGGAGTCGGTGGGCAAGGCGTGGCCGCGGATTTCCACGCGTTGGGGTTTTCCGCTCAGTTGGGGGACGAGGAGTTTGAGTTTTTTTTGGGCCTGAGGGCCAAGCTGTGCACTGCCGGCGGAAAAATACACCACGGTGCCGATGGTGGTTTTTTCCCCGTAGCGAATGATTTGCACCCGAGGGTGTTCGCCCACGGGGGCTTTGACCCGATCTCCCCCCCGCATCGTGTTGGCCCGCATTGCTCGGCCCAGGCTGGCCAGGTTGGGCAATCGGGAGTTTCGTGGCGTGTGTTCGCCTGGGGCCAGACTCAAAATGGCGCTGGCAAACCCAAAACGCCGGCGAATGGATTCCAACAGAGCCTGATACCGCTCCTCCTGTTTGATCTCACTCAAGGAGACCAACATGATAAAAAAGGTCAGCAACAGCGACATCATGTCGCCAAAGGTCACGACCCACTCGGGAATCCCACCGCCTTCGTCGTCCATGGCGCAGGTCCTTGTTCGGGGTGATTATGCAGCTTCTTGTTGTTGGCTGTTTCGTAGTTTGGGCGGAATGTAGGTGGCCAGTTTTTGTTGGATCATACGGGGGTTTTCGCCCGCCTGGATGGCCAACACCCCTTGAAGAATGATTTCCATACTTTCCAGCTCCTGGTTGTTGATCACGCCCAGCTTGTCGGCAAAAGGCAAGCAGAACAGGTTGGAAAAAATGGCACCATAAAGTGTGGTGATCAAAGCTACGGCCATTCCTGACCCGATGGACGAAGGGTCGCTCATGTTGCCCAACATGATGATCAGGCCCATCAAAGTTCCGATCATTCCGAACGCCGGTCCGTAGCGGCCCAGGCTGTCAAAGATGAACTTTCCTTGTTTGTGGCGGCTGGCCACGGCTTGGATTTCGGTTCTCATCACACTTTCCACCACTTCCTGAGGGGTTCCGTCCACGGCCATTTGAAGGCCCAGTGCCAGGAAGGGGTTGTCAATTTCGCTCATGCGGCTTTCCAGGGCCAGGAGTCCTTCGCGTCGGGCCACTTCGGCCAGGGAGACGATTTGTTCAATGAGCTTGGGCACATCGGGCGGTTTGTTCATGAAGATTTTCATTCCCACTCCCCCGATGGCCAGAAAGTTCTTCAACGGCATGGAGATCATCGTGGCGGCAAACGCTCCGCCCACCACCACCATCAACGAAGGCACATCCACAAACGCCCCAAAGCTTGCCCCCTCGGACATCAAAATGGACGCCACCAGCAGGGCGACACCCAAACCCAATCCAATGAGTGTTGCCAGATCCATGCAAGCTCTCCTGGCACTGCGGCCCAAGCCTATGCCTGACCGTGGCGTGCCTCAACGGGGATTCTCTTAACGATTTATCGGCACCCCAAAAGCTCCGCCCACATAATGCTCCGGCAGAACCTCTCCGGGAAAACCGCGGGACAAAACCAGTTGGCCATTGCTAGCAGGCAGAGTGATGGGTCTTTTGATGCTCCTTGGATGGAGATTCCGCCTGGCCGGAAAGAGACATCCAGGAGCTGCTCGGCCACAGGTGCTTCTGACGCTGGTATTCCAAGGCAAGCTTGACCACTTCATCCATAGTTTGTCTCACGACCAGACACTCACCGGTAGTGAGGGTGATGAAAGTGTCTGGCCGCTGTTCCACATAGCGGATCAAATCGGCGTTGAGGATAAAGTCCTCGCCGTTAAGCCGGGTCAGCCGGATCATGGCCTAGCTCCCCGGGCGCTAGCGTCTCAGGTTCAACAGCTCATCGAGCAACCGCTGCGCGGCATCAATGACTCGGGCGTTTCCGCGATACTGCGTGGAGGCCAAAATCAGTTTCACCAAATTGGCCCCAATATCGGTGTTGGACAGTTCCAAAGCCCCCGAGATAATCCGCCCAATGCCCTGTTCGCCGGGATTGCCTTCAATAGGCAGTCCGGAGTTCACACCGGCGGCAAAGAGGTTTTCGCCTCGCTGCACCAAACCGGCGTTGTTGGCAAATCGGGCCAGGCGGATTTGGCCCAGTGTGCGTGTTACCCCATTGCTGAATATGCCCCGGATCAGCCCGTCTTCGCCGATGATGAAGCTGGTCAGGGTTCCCGGAGGAGAGCCATCTTGACGGTTGGCAGCCAGAGAGCTTTGCTCGGTGGCCAATCCGGACAAGTCGTCAAAGTGCAGCTCAAACTCCAGTGGTGAAGCACTGGACACATCGCGTCGTTCCACCGAGACAGTAGCCTCAGTTACGGTCACCACATTGCCTTCACCATCAAAGATGATCAACCCGGTGCCCACGGCAATGTCCACGCCGTTCAGTGGCTGGTTGTCCGGAGAATCGGCGAACCAGCGATAAGTGGTCGTGGTGCTGTCTCGGGTTTCTTGGACGACTGTGACGCGGATGTTGACCGGGATGCCCAGCGAGTCATAGACCACGAAATCGGCCACGGCGCTTTCGCCTTTGGCGTCTTGGATTTTGCCAAAGGGCATGTTGACATTGTAAACCGTTCCGGAGTCCCCCACTAACTCCAGTCCCGACAGACCTATATCAATGGCGTTGTCCACTCCGTTGTTCCCAACGATGCGGATGCGTCCGGCGTCTGTGCCGGTGGTCACGGTGGCACCCGGGTCAATGGTGCCGCCGGTCAGCTCAAAGTAGGAAGGTGGAATGGGGTTGATCGGGTCGGTGTTTTCCTGAATACCCAGGGCGTCTTCAAAAAAGTCCAGCAGTTCCTGAACCGTGGTGTCGGCCGTGATGCGGAACTCTTTGGTGGCCAGTGTGCGGCCTCCTTTTTTACCAGTGAATCTCAGCACGCCCGTTTCTGGAAACACCCGTTCGTAGGTGTCTTGTCCGTCGCGGCGAATCACATCCACAAGCTTGGTACTGGTTGCCCGAATCCGCACTCCGTCGAAGTCCAGTTGTGGCTGGGTGGCCAAGAGATCATCAGTCATGGGATCAATGAAGACGGTTTTGCCCGTGGGATTGGGCACCAATTCGGCCACCAGGCGGTAGTCGGTATCGTCGGCAGTAAGCGAGCGATAGACCAGAATGCGGTCGTACTCCGGTGGCATGTCAGCCGCCCCGGGCAGGTTGACCAGCTTGGCTCGGGCTTGTCCCGTAAGGCTGATCGGACCACCACCCAAAATGGGCGAAGGACGACTCGGCTCCAGGGTGCCCAGGCTGTTGGCAAATACAATCCGATAGTTGTGTACCCGAGTGCCAGGCGGCTGTTGAGGTGCAAACAGCTCGGCGTTGCCTGTCACCGCGCTTTGAGGGGTGCCGTCGTTGATCGTGTTGGTGACATCCAAGTCGTTGATCGTGGCGATGAGCCGGTAGGTGTCGTTGTCAAATCCAAGCAGTCGCCGATAAACGCGTCGTCCGACCCAATCCCCCGGTGGGCCTGAGGGAGCCGTGGGAATGGTCAACTGAATCTCATCGCCGGCAGCGGCTGTAATGACCACCGAGTCCGAAGGAGGGCTTTCGTTACCTTGGTCGTCAAAGAACACCACCACATACTCATAGTCGCCCCCTTCCAGCGCTCCCGCCCCAGCGTTAACAGTACCGCTGGGAGGGCTGCTCGGTGGGCCTACGGCCAGCGGTGCTCCATAGTCCTCGTTGGGATACGGATAAGAAGCATCGCCCAAAATGTCGGTCTGAATGATGGAGGCCCGATCTGCAACATCTCCGTTGGGCCGAAGTGTACCTTCAAAGTACACATTTTGGGTGGCCTGAGCCACAGCAGCCGCTCCCAGCGGGATTTCCAGAGGCACCAGTCCGGTGGGCTGAATCTGGTAATTTTCGTCCACCCCATAGCCCAATAGCCGTTCCCCGTTGATGGTCACCAGTTGGTTTTCGGCGTTGGTCTTGAACAGACCGTTTCGGGTGTAAAGTTTTTCGCCTTGTTCGCCCTGAACGATGAAAAATCCATCCCCTTGAATAGCCAAGTCCGAAGGGCTGGAGCTGATCTCAACAGTGCCTTGGGTGAAATCGGGCCGGATTTCGGCGGTTTTCACCCCCAAGCCGATCTGTCGGGGGTTGGTTCCCCCGTTGAACTCCGTGGGCGAGGAACCCAACGATTGGGTTTGCACAAACTGAGTGGCAAACAACGCCTCCGAGGCCTTGAATCCGACCGTGTTGGCGTTGCTCACATTGTTGCCCACCACATCAATGATCGTCTCGGCAGCCGCCAGACCGGTCAGTGAGGTGGTCCATGCCGACTGCAAACCCATGCTTTGGTTCCTCCTCTAGCGGATGGGGGAGTTGGTCGCTGGAGCGTTAAAGCCCATTCCCCCTGTTCAATTACTATCATCGGAACTGCCCTGAGGCAGAATTTCGGCCACATTGTTCAGAGGGATTTTTTCCTCTCCCACATGCAGCAGCACCTGCTCGTCCGCAATGGTGACCCGATCCACCACTCCGGTGACTTCATCCCCCGATTGGGCAAGCCCGCGCACTTCGCGCCCCAGCAGGCTTGCTGCACTGGAGATTTGCTGGCCCAACATCACCGCCTTGAGCGTCTCGTTCAGTTGCAGACTCACACCCACCTCGCGGATCGTGGCTACTTGTTGCAGCAATTGGGTGTTGTCCAAAGGGTCCAAAGGATCCTGGTTTTGCAGTTCGGCGATCAGGAGTTTGAAAAACGCATCTGGGTCCAGCCCTCGGAAGTTGTCTGGGCTGGTGCGCGGTACATCTGGAGAACCGACACCGCCGGTGGGTGGCGTGGTCATGGGTGGGATCCTCTGTATTGCATGGGGGTAGGGTCTGCTAGACGATCACATCCAGCCCTGCCCGCAAAGGGGGCTCTACAACCGACGGCTCCGCGGCCGGAGGTTTTGTCAGGGGCAAGGAGCGCTCCGGACCAGCCTGCCACTGTTTGGCAGGGGAACGATGATCTGCGCCCCCTTGGGCACCCTGCCCAAATCCCTGATCCATCAAATCGATCTCAAACCGCAAAATCTTCACATCTTGTTGAGCTAAACGCTGACGCAATTGGCCCAGGTGCTCTAGCAGTGCTTGCTGTACCTCGGGGCGTTCTACTTCCAGAAGGGCTTCCAGACCTTGGCGGCGCAAACGAAGTTTCACGCGCACTGAACCCAACTCCGGCGGGTGGAGCTTCAGCCGTAGTGTGCCGTTTCTTCGGGCGGCGTGGCGCATGGCGTGCACCACCCGTTGCAAAATCTGCCGCGAGGAAAGACGGTTGCTCCCTGGGGTCTTGAGCTCTTCAGCGTGGCTTGAGCCAGAGGAGGTGGGCGAACCGGAGGGGGCCGCTGCTCCAGTCCAAATCCATCCCTGCTCCACCCGGGCCAGGGCTTGTTCCACCCGGGACCAACTCACACTCGGCTCCGCAGAACTCAGAGAGGTTTCTTGGGGCAAAGGTTGCGTTGCGTCCGGTTCCACCGGGGCGGGCTCGGGCACGCTGGTGCTCTGAGGAACTTCGGCCAAGGGGGATGGTTCTCCGGCTGGGGCAGGTGCAACCGCCCGGGTCCGAGCCCGGCTGGTCTTCATCTCTCCCAAACGCGGAAGCCGCAACGGACGCGGTTTGCCAGGCAAGGGATATTCTGGTGAGGGAGGCTCATCGGGGGCAAAAGCCACTGGTTCCCCCGGCACACCAGCGGCCGGATCTGGCCCAACAGGTGCTCTTTTCTGGAAGTTCGACCCACCCAAGGAAGGCTTGGCAAAGCTCGGCTCAGGCGGCTCTTGTTCCTGTTTGCCAAAAACGGATGCCGCTTCGGAGGGTTCGCTCCCCTGCAGAGCCGGAACGATTGTTACCTGCCCAGACGGAACTTCGGCATTTCCCACACTACGGTCCGAAGCCACTGCTTGAGTCCCTGATTGCTCAAGCCGTGCTGGAGATTGCAATTGCGGAACAGATGGCAAGGGCTTCAGCGGAGGCGAGCTTGGCAGAGGATCGGGAAGGCGTTGCTTGGCAGGCTGGCTTTTGGCCGGAAGCGGCTGGGGCTTGGAGAGCTGCTTGGGGACAGGGGGGGAGTCCGTTGGAGGCAGGGGAGCCGGATCGGACTTTCTCACGGTTGGTTCCTTGGGCGCAGGAACCGCAGCAGTCAAAGGCACTTGGACCAAATCCAAGGCGGCATCAGGAAGCGATGAGTCCGACTGCTGGTGCGGCCCAGGTGCCGGAGAAGATGATTCCGAAGGGGAGTCCACAGAGGGATCTTCGGGGGAGGATTTGTCCGGGGAGGACTGGGGTTCGGGCTGCGGGATGGAAGGTTCGGCGGTTGTGGAGGTGGCGGGGGGAAGTTGGGCCAAAAGGTCCAAAAAGTCGCTCCCGCCTGCGCTGAGACCTACCGGCCCTGCGCGCAACGCAGCAGCCACCTTCGGGAGCGAAGACACTCCAGCGGACATGGATTTGTTCCCCCCTGGAACGCACGCCCTGGGCTTGCGCCCCCTGCTGGCTGGAAGGGTGCAAAGGCGCAAGAAACTCGGGCTGTAAGGGTTATTCGGCTCCCTTGGCTGGCAGATTTGAGCATTTTTCCTTCCCCGGTTCCCCGAATCCCGGATTCGTCTGGTCTTGCACGCTTGGGAGGAATAAATTGGGAAAAAACCGAAAAATCTTCTGCCCCCGCGGTTCTACGACTTTCCGCGTTTGCAATTTAAGGACCTGCGCCGTGAAACATCGTTGGGAACACCAAGGGGACTTTTGGGACTTGCTCACCGCCACAGTGTTGGGATGGCTCGTTCCGGGAGCGGGCCATTGGTTCCAAGGCCGTCGGGCCAAGGGAACCTTGTTTTTTTGGGTCATCATGGGATTGTTTGTCATCGGAATGATCTTAGGCCAGGGCCGGGTGGTCTATGCCAAATGGACCCCCCCCGAGGAGCGACGCTACATGTTCTTGTGTCAAATTGGAGTGGGTTTGCCCAGTCTCCCGGCTCTGGTGGCTGCCCGACGCGCAGCAGCCGACCACGACTCCTTGATCGGAAACCTCCGCTGGTACATGCCGCCGGATTCCCGAGAGCTCAACCAGCTCTACCACCGGCTCAACCGTCGCTTTGAGCTGGGAACGCTGTTCACGGCCATCGCCGGGCTGCTGAACTTCCTGGTGCTTTACGATGTGTTTGCTGGTCCGGCCTACGGCTACGCTCCTGCTGCTGGTGAAAAGAAAGAAAAAGGCAAAACCCCCTCTTCAGACTCACCCCCGCAACAAAAGTCCCAAACCCCGGCTTCCCAGGAAGCTTAACACGACCCAGGCGACCCGGTCCTTCGCCGAACTTGTGCAAGGTTGGCTTGGCAATGGCAGAGCTGTTTTACTTGGTAATTCTGATCGTAGGAATCAGCCTCGTTTATGCCGGCACGCGCTACGAGGCCCTGGACGCCATCTTGAACCATGCTCTGAAGACCATTTTCTGGTTTGGTGGGGGGCTGCTGCTGGTGCACTTGATCTTGTATGTGGCGGCCTGGTGGGCCGGGTGAAGTGCATTTTGGGGGGTTCTCGGCACGGGGCGTTCTGCCGGGGTTAATGGACTTCTTCCATGTGGGCCCAATCCTCGCCCACCGAAACATCTACCCGAAGCGGAACCCGAAGCTCCCACACCTGGCTCATCCACCGGCGCACTTGCTGGACCAACCAAGGCACTTCTTCCTGGGGAGCTTCAAAGACCAACTCGTCGTGGATTTGCAAGAGCAGTCGGGCCTGCGAGCCTGACTGTTGCAGACCCCGATGCACTTGCAGCATGGCCAGTTTGATCAAATCGGCCGCCGAGCCTTGAATGACGGTGTTCACTGCGGTGCGTTCGGCCAGATTGCGTTGTCGGCTGGGATTGTCGCGCACGCCCCGAATCGCCCGACGACGCCCAAGCAGGGTGCTCACATATCCCCGTCGCCGACACTCCCGAAGTGTGTCCACGATGAACTGTTCCACCTTGGGATAGCGAGCAAAGTATTGTTCGATGAACCGCGCCGCTTCGTCCTCGGAGATGTTGAGCTGTCGGGCAAGTCCGTAGGGGCTCTGGCCATAGATGATCCCAAAGTTGACCGCCTTGGCCACGCGACGCATCTCAGG
>JAJRRR010000046.1 GCA_024279285.1 Planctomycetota bacterium | reverse complement strand
CCCCGTATCGCATCTGCCCCGGTGTGTGGGTCCAGTGCAAGCGCTGCCAGGGCAACTTGCGGGACTACCCGATTGCCCAGGACAAGTGCCATGTGCTGCTCCCGGGGCGTTATCGCAAGAGCCGCTCGGTGCAGCAGCATGTGGTGGCGTGTTGGGAGCGGAAGCTGCCCAAGCATCGGGACGAGCCGTGGTTTTTGATGACCGACCTGTGTTGGAGCAGGCGGAAGCTGGTGGAGCTTTACGGCAAGCGAGACCGGGGAACAAGTATTCCGGGACCAGAGAGGCTACCGCTGGGGCAGGTCGCTTCAGGCTCTCTCCCCCAGGAAAACTCCCGAGAGCCTGGACCGGACCAGGGGAGCCGTTTTTGAACTGATCACTTCGGGCACGCAGGCGAGGAGTGCCGAGCGGTTTGGTCGTTTGTAGATTGGGGTGGTGGCGTATGTGTTGTTGGTGGGGTTGGGCTACTGAGCCTTGCACCCCCATCCGCGGACCAGGAACAGTTGTAGCAGCTTGGAAAGAACGCCGGGTCGGAAGTGTGCCGTGGAACACTACTATCCGCGGGTCTAGGTCAGTTCTGGGACGCAGAGGACGACGAGCGCCTTTGGAGTGGGCCAAGTGGTTTGGGCCCAAGTGCGCCCCTCTCCGGCCCAGGCGTTCTCGGCCTTGATCTTGGCTCTAACCGAAGCCGTGAAGGAGATTATAGAAAAGTAAGGATGGGCCAAGAGGAAAGCTTGCTTTCGATTTGTGGCAGAGTAAAGTGGGCAGTTGTAAAAGATCGGGTTTTCCCTTCGGTGGTTCGGGCTGGGTAATGATTCTTTTCCATTTTACGCATCCGCTTACGCATCAACGACAGCTGGAGCAGTTATTGGGCCAGGCTTTCGGGCGGATCATCGAAGTCCCCACACACTTCGCCCCGCTCAGGTCCTTTAGACCTCAAGTGCAAGAGCTGTCCGATCAAGTGCCGCTTACCCTTCAGCAATGGCAGACGGTTCCGTGGCAATTCAATCCATCCAGCTTGGCTGCAAATACAGCCGTGTTGGCCCAATTGCACGGGCGGTGCAGTTACTTTCCTCCGGTGCTCCGCATGCGCCCTGTGGGGGGCAAGGTTCCTCCGCAGTTCCAAGTGGCCGAAATTATCGATTTGCAAGTGCAACGGGAGCAAACGCGTCTCCATTGCAGCTTACAGTCACCAGATTGAACCCACGAAAACCACAATTGCGCCCCAGGAGTCATAAAACGGCGCCGTTATCTTCGTTAAGGATGGGAGGTCGGAAATGGCCTGCGCGAACCAATGGTATGTGCATCAATACGAAGCAGGGGACCCACACGCTACGATCAAGCTGCTGCACCATCCCGAAAATCGCTACTGGGCCCCGCAGGTTCTTTCCCAGTATCCGCTTCCCTCTTCGATTCAGGCACCCAGGATTCTGGTAGAAGGGCCGGGTTCGGTGTGGATGTATGCCCATGTGGGTGCATGGGCAGGGGCTCTGCGCATACCCTTGGAAGTGAAAGTAATCCATCAGGGCGGGAGTGGAAACCTGTCCAATTGCCAAAGGCGACTGGTGCCTCGTGAGGATTCGCAAGCGTTTCTTGAAGTGAATTTGCCCCGTGCTGTTCCTATAGCACCATCTGAAATTGATGCATTGATCGGAGAGATCGTCCAGGAACTGCACCAGCGGTGCCCACGAACTTTGGTGATAGGTGGTCGGGCCAGTGTCAAGGTTTACGCTAGGTTGGCCCATGCCGCCGTGATGGCAGGGGCGGAGAGGATCGCATGCTGGTCGGCCCGAGACGGCTTGGTCCTCGTCTTTCCGCTGAAGAAATCAGGGGAACAGTTTCAGCGTCCTCAATGGCTAACCCAGCTGGTGCAACCCAAGCATTCGACGATCTGGGGTGTGATCGGGGACCCGCATCGCGGAAAGTCGATCTTCAGCGAAGTGTTACTGAACTGTCTGGAGAAGAAAGGAGTGACTTCGTGGAAACTGGATTGCGATGGGGCCTCTCCCACCCCTCCCTGGTTTGCGGCCAGCTCGGAGGATCCCGAGGTGCAAAAACAACGCGAAGAACTGAAGCTCCCCTGGACTCCTCAGATGGAATCCACTATTGCCGATCATCTCCGCCAGGGACGCGATCTGTTTGAGGTCTTAATTGCCGATCTTCCCGGAGGAAACCACAAAGTTCATCCGCCGGACAGAATACCTTCTAGCAGGAAAGAAATGTTTTCCCAGATCGACAAGTTCATTTTACTCACGGACGCCGAGGGGGTCGGCGAGCAGGGATGGCGCAGCGCCTTGCAAAAGCACGGGCTGCACCAGCAACTTGCCGCCGTATTAGTTTCTGCCGATCCCCAGGATGAACCGAGTTTTCATCTGGAGCAAGAAGAACCGATCCTGCGAGGGCGAGTCACAGGATTGGATCGAAACCGCGATCCTTCCGATATTGCCGAGGCCATTGGTTTACAAGTCGACCGACTTTTAAAAAGTTTATTGTCAGGGGAAGCCTAGCCTATCCTCACTTGCTTCCTGGCAATGCAAATACTGGCAATCTCTCAACTGGGTCTT
>JAJRRR010000045.1 GCA_024279285.1 Planctomycetota bacterium | reverse complement strand
GTATCGGGGGCTGCAGCTTCGGGTGCTGGGCCGGATGCGCCAGGTGAGGCTTTCGCCGGCTGCCGTGGAAGTGCTGGCCCTGGTGGCATACAAGCAGCCCATCACGGCTCAACAAATCTCGGCCATTCGGGGCACCCCCAGCTCGGGAGTGCTGCGCCAACTGGTGCGAAGGGGATTGATCCGGGCCGAGCCTGATCCCCAAAAACGCTCCCTGGTGCGCTACTACACCACCCCCAGGCTGCTGGAACTCTTGGGCATCGCTTCCCTGGAAGATCTGCCCCGAAGCGAAGACCTGGAATACTTGTAGCTGCGAAGGTCCACGCTCAACGGGCAGGCCGTTCCAGGTGGCGAAAGGTCTTCCAATCTACCAGGTGAAACTGCTCAAGTTGCTTCTGAACTTGGCGGATCCGATTGTGGTCTTGATCGCTTAGGTTCCACTGGAAGTGGTGTTGGCTTCGCATGGCAAGCTCAGGCCGTTTCAGCCCTAAGGCTCCTGGACGATAGACCAACAGGAGCACCTTTCCAGGAAGCTCTTGCCTCCGGATCAGATGGCGGTTCACTTGCATGCGCAGCAGCAGCCAGGGGTTTTCCAAAGCGGCCAGTCGGGTGGACCACTGGAGAAACTGGTAGTAGAGCTGAGCTTGTTGTGCCAAGGGGGCCGCCAGCGGTTCCACACGATACTCCAGCCACGGCGTGCGCACCCACCAGCTTTGACCTTGGAGGACGAACTTGGTGGGTCCATGGATCAGACTGCGCCAACGCGGTTTGTCCTTTTGGGCCACATGTTGCTGAAGCTGGACGATCATCCGATCTAACTCCACCAAGGGGATTTCCGCCTTCACCCCGGGGGCCCAACGGCTTGGGCTTGAGACCCTGTGCAACAGAACCACTTTTCCACCCGACCAGTCAAACACCGCCACTTCTCCGGAGGGTTCCACGAGGTCATAGACTTTTTGCCCGTCGCACAGGGTCAGGGTGTGTTGGAGGAGCTTGCCGCTGGGAACTTCGCGCACGAAGTTCTCCACCCGAAACTCCTGCGCCCAAAGGACCGAAGCCGCCAAAATCCACCCGATGGCCACTGCGGCTTTGGACATGGCGTTTTCTCCCGAAGAGTTGCTAGCAGCGGAGCTTTTGAGTTCCTGAGAGCCGGACCATAGTCAAACTCCTGGCCGGAGCAAACCCGGCTTTTGCTCCTCAATGGTTGCTTCCTACACCGGGGCAGTTACCCTAGCTAGTAGCTGCTCGGTGGAGCCAAACGGGACACCAGGAGCCTCCGGTGCTACTTTCACCTAACAACTAGGGGAGCTTGAAAATGCGACACTTGGCTGCACTGATGGCGTGTGGAGCGATGGCCTGGGCGGCACTTTGGGTGGCAAACCACGCAGAGCTTCAGGCCCAGGGGAAGGGCAAAACTCTCAACTCCCAAGACCTGAAAGCTCTGGCCCGATCGTTCCTGGGACGCATTGAGGAAACGCTCAGCTCGCCCGAGGAGTTCCAATCCGAGTCGGCCCAGGATGTCCGCTATCAGCATGCCCATGCGTTAGCGTTGGTGGCGGTGGCTTGGGGCCGGATGAGCCAGCCGGAGCAAACCGCCCAAGCTGCCCTGCTGTGGAAAGC
>JAJRRR010000044.1 GCA_024279285.1 Planctomycetota bacterium | reverse complement strand
TGGACGAAGGCACCTTTGAAGAATGGTTCGCCGATCTGGAGCCGGCGGATCCGTTACAGTTTGAAGATCGCAAGCCCTACACCCAACGCCTGCGCGACGAACAGCAGCGCACCGGGCTGAAAGACGCGGTGATCGTGGGCACGGGGATGATCCGTGCACGGCGTGTGGTGGTGGGCGTGACGGATTCGGCCTTTATCATGGGCAGCATGGGCGCGGTGGTGGGCGAGAAGCTCACCCGAGCTGTGGAAAAAGCCACCGAGCAAAACCTCCCCCTGATCATCATTTCCGGCTCCGGCGGCGGGGCCCGAATGCATGAAGGAATCCTCTCCCTGATGCAAATGGCCAAAGTCTCAGCCGCCTTGGCCCGATTCCACGAAGCCGGAGGACTGTTCATCTCTGTGCTGACCAATCCCACCATGGGCGGCGTGGCTGCCAGTTTCGCCTCTTTGGGCGATGTGGTCTATGCCGAGCCCAAAGCCCTGATCGGTTTCGCCGGTCCTCGGGTCATCAAGGCCGCTATGCGCATTGAGCTACCCAAAGGGTTCCAAACCAGCGAGTTTTTGCTGGAGCACGGGTTCATTGATCGTATCGTCCGCCGCAGCGAGCTGAAAA
Source organism: Planctomycetota bacterium (assembly GCA_024279285.1). Lineage (GTDB taxonomy): Bacteria > Planctomycetota > Planctomycetia > Pirellulales > S012-138 > S012-138. The sequence continues at coordinate 1,374 of JAJRRR010000044.1, read as the reverse complement.
GCGAGATCGCCCGAACCATTGACTACTGCGGCAAATAGTTTCCCAGCCCTTTTCTCCAGGCACAGGGTTAAGCTCTCCGGGGAAAGCATCAAGCAGCCTGGGCCGAAGGCTGGTTGGGGCGTCGGGCCACTAGAACAATCTGCGGAGCGTAGTCCAGCATCAGCACCCGGAATAACCACCCAAACAGCCACCGCCGCACCAGCTTGCGCAGCCACGGCTCGTGATAGGTGCGATACACCTGCTGCACTTCCAATCCGGCCAACTCCACCAGTCCGGCAAACTCGTCATAGCACAATGGGGTGCAATGCGTGGCATCGTACAGGAACCGATGAGGGCAGTACACATTGGGCGTGCTCAGCAGGACCCAGCCTCCCGGTTTGACCCGTTGGCGCATTTCCCACAAAAACTGGGGCACTTCCCGAGCCGGGATGTGCTCCAGCACTTCAAAGGCAAACACCAGATCGTACTGGCCCTGCACTTCGTCCCAGGTGCGGTATTCGTGGGGTCCTTCCGGGTCGGGGTCCAGGGATTCGTAGCGAATGTTGGGGAACTTGCGTAGCAAGTGCTGTTTCATCCGCCGGTCTCCGGCTCCCACTTCCAGCACCCGCATCCCGTCTTGGGCAAAGCGGAGCAGAAGCCCGCTGGCCCGCTTGGCCAACGGCAACCCATGCACAGGTCCGAGCCGCTTTCGGGCACGGCGTCGGGCCTGATACTTGAGGGAAAAGTGCAGCGTGGGATTCGGAGCCGGGGCTGACGACATTCTTACCTCCCTGAAGCACGGAAAAAGCGTGGCTGCAATGCTTACTGCAACTGGGTCCAAGAAGTCAATGCCGGTTTGGACGCTCTGGCCAATCCAGATGCCCCACCTGCTTTCACCCAAAAGCTCCTGAGCAAGCCCCCTTCTCACCGATGTAGAACTGTTAGCTTGCCTCCTGGGAGGCGAAGGCGGCCAGATGGACCACTTGGCGTCGGGGTCCCCAGGTCCCAGGACGCGGTTCCCAAACCCCCGGCACCGGCGTTTCACACTTGGGGCAGCGGCCCTCCGGGTCCAAGTTCCACCGCAACAGTCGGAACCAGTCCCGAACGATCAATCGTTCTCCGCATCGGTGGCAATAGGTGGTCTCGCCTTCCGGATCGTGCACATTGCCCACATACACATATCGCATCCCGTGTTGCTGGGCGATAGCTCGGGCACGGCGTAGGGTTTTCGGTGGGGTTGGAGGCCGGTCCGTGAGCTTCCAATCCGGATGGAAAGCCGTGAAGTGCCACGGTACATCCGGACCCAACTCCTCGCACACCCAGGCGGCCATCTGATGAAGCTCCTCGTCGGAGTCGTTCAGTCCCGGAATCAAAAGCGTGGTGATCTCCAGCCAC